>NZ_JBCPGA010000001.1:0-193461 GCF_040914135.1 Ruminococcus sp. RTP21204st1_B2_RTP21204_210225
TCCTATGCGTCCCCTCAAATGGTTTTCGCCTATCGAATTTCTTAATAATAGTGTCCAATATGATTGACAAACCTACACCATGGCTTGCCGGCAATATTTTTTTCACTATATTTTTTCATATTGTTCATATCAATATAATATGATTTACGCGCTTTATGAAAAGCAACAAAAAAGTGCCATTTTTCGCACTTTTTAGACTAGCACCTACAAAATTCATCATGATAATTTGTACAAATTTAGTCTTGCAAAAACGTTTAAAATAGTATATAATATATCTGTTAAAGTAAAGTGATTTTGTTTATAATATCAAACCAAATATCAAAGAAAGAAACAAATGTATGAAAATAAAAAAAGAAATAAACCTCTTTGCGGGAATGTTCACCGCCGAGGAAATATATCGCTATGGTGATATCATACTGCTGTTAGGTCATATAATATATCTTGTGCTGTTTTATCGGTTCGGAGTATACCAAATGGTATATTACAACTATTTCAGCGTAGCATTCTATGCAGCGATGTATTTCCTGCTTCATTTTAAGAAGATAGGCAAAATGTCATTTACTTACCTTGTGCTTGGCGAGATAATAGTACACGCCTGCATGGGTGCTTATTACATAGGCTGGTCAGCAGGATTTACGCAGATAATGCTGTGTATAATACCTATTCCATTTTTCATTTCACAAAACAGGAAAGCGATACCATATATACTTTCGTCCTTTGATGTTGTAGTGTTCATAGTCATGCGTATCATAGTCACAAACAGGGTCGCACCTTACAGCTTTGATACCAACAGAGAGAATATCTTATACATTTACAATACTTTATGCAGCTTTATTATAATTATCTATGTATCTTCCATATACATTTTCACAAATGAGCATAACAAGCGTGAAGCAAAAGCACAGAACGAAAAGCTTCAAAAGCTCGCTACTATCGACCCACTCACCCAGCTTTTCAACCGCCGTGCCATGATGGATTTTATCAAAAAGATAGAAAGCAACAGCCGCAGGACAAACAGCGTATATTCTATGTGTTTGGGCGATATTGATGATTTCAAGCACGTTAATGATACATATGGTCACGAAGTCGGTGACAAGGTACTTAGAGCGGTATCAGATGTTATAGCTGGAAACGTGCCTAGCGAGGGCTATGTGTGCCGTTGGGGCGGTGAGGAAATACTATTCGTTGTTCCAAATACAGACACAGAAAGCTGCGAGAAGATAGCAAAGAGCATTTGCCAGAAAATACATGAGTGTACATTTAAGGAAAATTCTCGAAGTTTCAATATATCCATGACTTTTGGAGTTTACTCAGTGACTCCAAACGAAAACTATGACGAGGGTATCTCAAAAGTGGATAAGCTGCTATACAAGGGCAAAAATCAGGGCAAAAACTGCGTTGTATCTAAATAAAATCAAGGCAGCCGTGTAGAAAAAAACTCCACGGCTGCCATTTTCATGCCTATTTTGCAGAGAGATATCCTCTCATGTCTACAGAAAGGCGTTCCTCAAGACATATAAGCTCCTTGGCAATGTTCTTGGACTTCTCGTCTGCCGCCTTATAATTGTTGAGATATCCAGACAGGGACTTCACGCCCATATTACAGCCGTCTGTTATAAAATCTGCCACAGCGTCGTCACTGCTCTCTGCCGCAAGCTTGAAGTTGGTTTTAAGCCATGCCATGCCCTTTGCCACAGCAGGCGGTTCTTTTCCGCTGTCATGATATGAATTTAAAAGTCCCTGAAGCTTCTCTTGTATCTCCACGTGCCCTGCAAGATTTTTCTCTAACGTTCGCTTTAGCTCTCCGTTTGAAGTGTATTTCAGCGAATCCTCAATAGACTGCACGCCCATTTTTATTCCTGCATCGCACTCCCTGAGAAGCTTTATTGTATCCTTTTCTATCATCTAAGTTCGCTCCTTTCATAATTGCAAATAGTTTTCCACAAAAATTTCTCTTTATGCCTGCATAAATTCAGCAAAACTATTGAAAAATCTTTAAATTTGTGATATAATTTCTTCATGGCTTATGCCTGAAGTATATAAGGGGGTATTTTAAATGGGAGAACACAAACATTACAAAGAGTCGGGCAAATTCAGCCCAGTTGGAGCAGTGCTCATGGTGCTTGCAACGGCAGTATGCGGCGGACTGCTTTTCTGGCTCTATCTGCTTTTTAAGGGCTGGTGCACTATCATCTATCTCAATGTTATCGCTGCGATAGCGGTGTCATGCGCACTTGGCTTTGTGGGAGGAAAGATAGTCAGAGCATTCAAAATGCGAAACACAGTTGTGGCAGTTGCCTGTGCAGTGGTGGGCTTTTTATTAGCCTCATATTTTAAATGGGCGCTGTATGATTACAACGATCTGAAAAAATATGGCTATGAGCTTATGGAAGAATACACAGCCTATGATTATTATGACGAGCTGAATATGCTTTTTGATGAAAACACAGACGGTTTCGGTGATTATTATGACTTTTATCACCAGACCAAGGCATATGATCTTTTCAGCAACGATTCAACAGGCGATTTCACAGACAAGGACATTGCCACCATGCAGAAAAAGTCTGTATGGCAGTTTTTCGAGCTTGACAAGCTTCTCGGCAAGGATAAAAAATCCGCACAGAAAAGCCTTGAAAAGTCATACACCATGAACGCTTACGACTACACTTATGATTACAGAGATTATGATAAAACAGGACTTTTTGACATAATCGCACACCCTTCCGACCTTTGGAATGATATAAAGTCTATCAACAAGGAGGGTCGCTGGTCTTACAAGTCATCACATTCATCAAGAGATAACGGCTCGCTTGTAAACGGCACGATCTTGTGGATAGTATGGGGCAGTGAATTTATCCTTCTGCTGGCTTTCCTTGTGGGCGGTGTGAGAATCAAGTCAAAAGAGCCTTTCATAGAGTCTGAGGACGATTGGGCAGAATACAAAAACCTCAAGGGTGCATACAAATTCATGGTGCCTGAGGACATAAAGTCATTTAAGGTTTCAATGGAGCAAAGCCCTTACACGCTTTTTGATTATCAGACGGCTGTTACTCAATTCCTGCCTACATATATGGTGATAGATTGCTATGTGAGCAAGTCAGGCAATGAGAATTATCTCACAGTTTATCAGCAGACGATCAACCCTAAGAACAAAAATCCTGACACAAAGGTGCTTGTGAAAAACCTCTTTGTTGACGGCGATTTCATGAACAGGCTTTATTCCCTTGCAAATTTTGCTCCGCAAATGCAGGACGTTCAGCAGACTCCGCAGTAAAGATAACAAAATAAAAACATACAAAACAGGATGACTTAGATTTCATCAAAAGGGGATATGATTATTATAATGAAATATGTTAAATATGTATTGATGAGTTTCATATATGCTCTTTTGTTTAATTTAACTGCATATTTAGGAGCAGGGATAGCTTCTGTTATTTCTATATTTATTTTTTTTATTATTTATACAGCGGTACAGTTGGCTTTTTTTGTTAAGTTAAGCAGCCATAATATAAAAATATATTGTTTGGGTGTTATATTGACCATTTGTTTTTCTGTTATAATCGGTTATATATTTTACGATACTGATTTTTTTATTCATATATTTATGGCTTTCAATGGTGATTATGGAACACCTAATGCAGGAAGCGGCTTCGGTATGATTCTAAGTTATAGTCTTAATGGGATAGCATTACTTTGTTCAATTCTAATTGGTATATATAATATACTGACTAATCGACAGCAATAAGTCTAAATAGTTCAATCTAAGTTAGGTGGTATAGAGCATCCTCAATATTTACAGAGTTATTATATTTTTTCTGCTCATTTTTTGCGAATAATTTTAATTAATGTAGGTGTCTGGGTTCAGCAATATTTTATACATATCATAACTAGGAGGAATTGTAGTGAAAAAAATAGCATAGTAGCTGTTATATTTACATTGATTGTTTCTATGTTTTTATCTTCACGAAACATTGTATATGCGGCAGAAGATAAAGCAAGGGCGATAACAATTCATATGCAAGGACTATCTGATGAGGCGTATTATGTTGATCTTCTAAAGATAACAAAATAAAAACATATAAAAAACACGGCTGAAAAAAGTATCAGCCGTGTTTTATTATGCCAATTTTTATATTTTACAGCCAAGCGCCGTAAATAGTTTCCCCTGTAAGTTCACGATATGAGCGCACTCTAAGATCCAGCATATCGGCTCTCGCCTTTGCAATGACCTGTGAAGGTGAATTGTAGTTCACCACTGTGGCAGGCTCGCTGTAAGAGGTGTGGTCAAGCTTATCCTTGACCGCTTCTGCTACCTCATAGCCCTGGGATTTCATTGTAGGCTTGCCCGTAACGATAGACTTGCGGTTAAGCTCCTGTGGCTTTATGACCATCACATTGTCAGACTTTAGTGTTATGTCAAACTGAAAATCAGCCGAGTCGCAATACTGACCAATGCCTATAACCGTCACCTTTGCAGTTCCAATGTTCACGTTGTCAGAGTAAACTGTTCTGTAATCAACGTCAGGAATAAGCGTTTCTCCGTCTACAAAAACGTCAAATATCTGTGTTCTCTCCTTGCCAGTGTATGACATAGAGCCACGCATATTTGTAGTACAGCCCACAATAGTGAGCTTTGTTTTTATGCTCATATCCGCACTGTCGCTTCCCTCTTGGACACTGTCAACAGTGTCAAGAAAAGCTTTCACTTTATAAACATATCTTGTTTTTGGAACAAGTCCATAGTCTGTAAATGAAGTGCCGTCTGTTACAGTTGCTATCTGCTCAAACTCTGCGTCCTCAGCGTCGGTCTTTCTGTAAACATAATAGCCGTCAGCCTGCGACACCTCGTCCCATGTTAAAGTGAGCTTATCAGAGCAGATATCCTGCGACTTTACGTTATCAGGTGCGTTCAGAAGCACTGCCGCACTGCCTGTGACGTAAACATCGCCCTTGCTGTTGTCAGCAAAGCTGTTTCCGCTTATTTTAACCTGAGATTTCTTATTAGCTTTTATTCCGTAGCCTTTATTTTTATTACAGGTGTTGTTGAAAAATTCCACAGAAGCGCTGTTGTCAGCCATAAGACCGCTAAGACCGTTTTCTTCAAGGATATTGTCAGAAGCCTTACCGCTTCCGGCGGTGAATATAAGTCCGTGATTTTTAGACTTCTTAACAGTGTTTTTTCTCACATCTGCCTTAGCTTCTTTGGTTATCTTTATGCCGTTGGAGCCTGCGGAGGTTATAGTATTGCCTGATATGGTATTTTTATCAGAACCGCCTGAAACATAAACTCCCGACACGCCTGGCTTTTTAATGGTATTTGAGCTTACCTCATTGCCTGAACCACCGCTTATATAAACGCTGTTCTGCTTTGTGCCTGTAAGCTTATTTTTGGTCACAGTCACCTGTGACGATTCGCTGAGCCATATAAGATCCATGGAATAATTATATCTGTCATAGTCATAGCTTATATCGTTAGAACCTATGAAAATTCCCGAAACGTCCGTGAGCCTTACTGCCGAACCAGCTGTTTTTATAGTGTTGTCTACTATCTTCACGCCCTTTACAGTGTAATTGTAATCAGGGTGTGAGTATGACTTTTCAAGCTTCTTGCCGAATATCTGGATAGCATACGGCTGGGGATAATAATATGTACCCACAACGGTTATGTCGTTGTTTCTTATTATGGTATTGGCATTATCGTCAAGACGATCCTTTATACCTGCATATCCTGAATTAGGCACATGGAAATTTGCATTTTCATAATCGGTCATGTACTTGAAATCTATGGCACAGCCAACGTTTTTCATAGTATTGTTTTCGATTATACATTTTTTATGATTAATAAGTACGATAGCTGTTCCGCTCATATTATAAAATGAGTTGCCTGATATAAGTGTATTAGTATAATATACACCAAGACAAGCTGAATGTGAGCCAAGACCTCTTATAAGGTCATGGAATTTGTTGTTCTTTATTACAGCATTGTCGCAAGGGGTATCATCAAAAGGCTCATACGCCGGGAAAACATCACTGTTACTTATGGTATCCAGCTGTATAGCCTCTTTCTGAAATGTTCCCGTATAACCATGAAAATCGCAATCCTCGATAGTGATGCCCTTTACACCGCCTATCTCAACATGATGACCATTGTAATTGTTTTTTATCTCAACGTTCTTTATCCAAAGGTTTTTCATGTGACCAAATCTCATATTAGAAAATGGTCTTGAAGTAGGCGAAGGGTTGCCGTCCCAACAGCCTCCCTCGATAACGATATTTCTCTCGCTGCCATATCCGCCTGCACCGTTTGCCTGAGCGTTCTTTATCATACAGCCCTTGTCAAAATTTCTGACGATAGTCGCTCCGTCCTCAAGATACAGCCAAGTGTTTGAATATATCTCCAAAAGCTTGTCTATCCTGTATTTTCCTTTCGGCACAACGACCTTTATCTGCACAGAGTTGGAGCCGTTGTCAATGGCATAGTCAAGGGCTTTCTGTATCGCCTTTGAGGAGTCTTTCTTTCCCTTTTTGTCTGCGCCGAAGTCAACAACATTCACTTCAAGCGCTCCCGAATATCCGCTTATTTCCGCTCCACTGGCTTTTGTGCCGGTGATAGTGGAATAATCATAAGCAAAGCACCTTACTGTCATAAGCATAATGGCGAGTAAACACGCCGCTGCAGAGGCAATAAAGGTGCGAGTTATCTTTGTCAATTCTCATCTGTCCTTTCGTTGTCTTAGGGTTATCGCTGCTCTCTTTTTGTTCTTTTTATCTTTTTAGCAGAACATATTTTACACATATTCAATTATACCAAATCAAGCCCCGTTTGTCAACCGAAAAACGTCAAAAAGACGAAAGCAATAACTCACAAAGTCAACACATGATACTTGTGCGTTATCACAACAAAAAAACTGCGGTGAAAAATTCCACTGCAGTTTTTTAACACATATGCCTTTTTATCCTAGCGCCACATCAAGTATCATCATAAGCAAGAAGCCTAGCATTACGCCAACTGTTCCCATGTGACCTTCCCCCAGATGTGCTTCGGGGATAAGCTCCTCCACCACCACATAGAGCATTGCTCCTGCGGCAAAGGCAAGAAGCCACGGAAGAAGCGGTTGGATAGCACCTGCGGCAAGAACGGTGAGAAGTCCGAAAACAGGCTCAACAATTCCTGAGAGAGTGCCAAGACCGAATGCTTTCGCCCTGCTCATGCCCGATTGCCTCAGCGGCAGTGCGATAGCCGCACCCTCCGGAAAGTTCTGTATTCCCATGCCTATAGCAAGTGCGATAGCAGAAGCCAGCAGTACCGAGCTGTCATTATGTGCCGCCAGTGCAAAGGCAAGACCTACTGCCATGCCCTCCGGGATATTGTGCAGTGTGATAGCGAAAATAAGCATTCCCGAACGCTTTAGTCCCCTGCGGACGCCCTCTTCCCTTTCAGGCTCAGGTAGAAAATAAGGCATTGCCTTGTCAAGCCCCATAAGAAACAGCACGCCTAGCGCAAAGCCGCCTGCGGCAGGTATCCAGCCTATCCTGCCGAGGGCTTCCGCCTCGTTTATGGCAGGGATAAGCAAGCTCCACACGCTTGCGGCTATCATAACGCCTGCGGCAAAGCCTAAAAAGGCTTTCTGCACCTTTTCGCTTTGCCCCTCTTTTCTCATGAAAAAGACCACAGCCGCACCTAACGTCGTCATAAAGAATGTAAAGCCCGTGCCTGCCGCAGCCCAAAGTAGACCATTCATACTATTATGTTTCCTTTCAGACAGTATTATGTCAGATACAATGACATATCTTAGTCTATGAAAAGCCTTTACGCTGTGTGAAAAAGCCTCTGACGACAAAATACATTAAATTTGTCTGAGATTTTCAGAATATGACCCGTCCCAAGTGAATATAATGTTCTCAGCAGGGCATTACAAGCCCTTTACGATCGTATGATCAGTTTATTTTTAGGAGGAAACAGACAAGATGAACACTATGGATCTTAAGCTTAACAGAGAGATGCTGTCAATGACACGGACTATCCTTGACGCCTCCTGCGAGCAGGCTGTGGAAAAGGATTTTCTGCTGCCCGACTATTATCCCGATATTTTCAGGGTACTAAAATGCGTTATCATGCCAACTGTACAGAGCCATTCCATAAACGGCGGAAAGCTCAGCTTTGACATGGCAGTGCTCATAAGAGTGCTTTACATCAGCCAGAACGACAAGCGGATAAACTGCATCGAGCAGAAAATGAACTACACAAAGTCTTTCGACCTGCAAGGGGATTGCGGCGACCCTATGATATGGCTCACGCCAAAATGCGATTACGTCAACTGCCGTGTGGTAAATCAGCGCAGACTTGATATCAGGGGTGCTGTGACTATCCACGCAAATGTGACGGGCGAAGTAACTGTGCCTATAGTCACAGACGCATTCGGCTGCGGCATTCAGCTTAAAAAAGTTGCTGTTACATACCCTGCAAAACGTCTTACCGCTGCAAAGCGTATCACACTAATAGAGGAATTGCAGCTTTCTGCGGCAAAAGCCCCTGTTGGCACTATCCTGCGGACAGATTGCCGCATTATCCCACAGGAACACAAAATGATAGCAGGCAAGCTTGTGACAAAGGGCGACGCTGAGATAATGATGCTTTACTCCTGCGTAACTACCGACGGAGAAGAAACCGCTGAAACAATGCGGTTTACTCTGCCGTTTTCACAGATAATCGACATAGACGGCATTGACGATACTTTCACCGCAGATGTGAGGATAACCCCTGCGGGGTGTGATATCATACCAAAGTCTGACGATTCCGGCACACTTGAATGTGAGCTTGTGCTTCTTGTGAACTGCGTTGCCAAAAAGCTTTCCACCTGTGAGATCGTCACAGACGCATATTCCACCTGCTTTGAGTGCGAGGCTGAAAGGTGTGAAAGCAAGCTTGACAGCGAAAACATAAAGTTATCTGACAGCCACAGTGTTACTGCAAAGCTTTCCTGCCAGGAGGGCGAGATACGCTGTGTTCACGACAGTTGGGCGACCCTTTCCAATGTGACATCAAGGCTTGACGAGGAAAAGAAAGCCTTTATCATTTCAGGAAGCGTGACGTTCTGTATTATCGGCAGGAACGAGGACGGCACTCCCCTTTATCTTGAAAACGATTCGCCTTTTGAGCATGAGATACCCCTTCCGGAGAATGTCAATGGTGAGATATCCATATCCCCTGACCTGTGCATAGAAAACTGCACATACTATCTTGCAGACGAAACAACAGCGGAGCTTAAAGCCGATATCAAGATAGGCGGCGAAATGACTATTCAACAGACAGGGACTATGATATCAGAGCTTAGGGTACTCACAGATAAGCCGAAAGAGAAAAATGACAAATACGCTCTGAAAATATGCTACTGCAATGAGAGCGACGATATCTGGGAGATAGCGAAAAAGTATTCAACTTCCATAACAGCCATACTTGAAGAAAACGAGCTTACCGACGATAAAATATCAAAACAGGGAATGTTGCTTATCCCATTAATGAACTAGGAGGACAGACACATGAAAAACGATATTTACACCGACATTGCCACACGGACTGGAGGCGATATCTATATAGGCGTGGTAGGTCCTGTCCGCACAGGAAAATCCACCTTTATAAAGCAGTTCATGGAGCAGTTCGTTATACCGAACATTGAAAGCGACTACCGCAAGGAGCGTGCCATTGACGAACTGCCCCAGTCCTCCGCAGGCAAGACTATCATGACCACTGAGCCTAAGTTCATTCCTGAGGAAGCTGTGAACATCACCCTAGAGGGCGGAGCAAGCTTCAACGTGCGAATGATAGACTGTGTGGGCTACATAATCCCAAGCGCCATAGGCTACATAGAGAATGAAGCCCCGAGAATGGTGGTCACACCGTGGTTTGACACGGAAGTACCATTCAACATGGCGGCTGAGGTGGGAACGCAAAAGGTCATAACAGAACATTCCACCATAGGTCTTGTGGTGACAACAGACGGCAGTATCACCGACCTTCCACGTGAAGAATACGAGGAATGTGAGGAGCGTATAATCGACGAGCTGAAGCAGATAGGCAAGCCGTTTGTGGTGCTTATGAACACCACTGAGCCTTACTCTCAGCAGACAAAAGACCTTTGCGAACAGCTTTCCGACAAATATGGCACTACAGTTATGCCTATAAACTGTTTGGAGCTTTCGGAAAAAGAGATAAAAGAGATACTTACGCTTCTGCTATACTCTTTCCCTGTGAAAGAGATAAACATTTCAATGCCCTCATGGATAAACTCTCTTGACAAGGGTCACTGGCTGAAAGAAGCGGTTTTCGGACATATCAAGGAAGCGGCTTCGGCTGTGACAAATCTTCGTGACATTTCAGACTGTGCCGAAAAGATATGCTGCTGTGAGCAGGTATCATCTGGTTCGGTGGCTGAGATAGACCTTGGAAAAGGCTCGGCAGTCATAAAGGTGGAGCTTGACCCTGCGCTGTTTTTCAGGATAATAGGCGAAGCCACAGGGCTTGAGATAAAGGACGAAAACGACCTTATGCCGAGAATTTTGGAGCTTGTGAAGATAAAAGAACGTTTCTCGAAATTCAGCTCTGCCCTTGATGAAATGGAGAAAACAGGCTACGGCATCGTTATGCCTGAAATGAACGAGCTGACCCTTGATGAGCCTGAGATAATAAAGCAGGGTGGAAAATACGGCGTAAGGCTCAAAGCCGCCGCACCAGCTATCCATCTTCTGAAAACCACTATCAACACCGAGGTCGCACCTATCGTCGGTTCAGAAAAGCAATCTGAGGAGCTTGTGCTTTATATGCTCAACGATTTTGAGGAATCACCTGAAAAGATATGGGAGTCAAACATTTTCGGCAAGTCACTCCACGAGCTTGTGAGCGAGGGTCTGCACACAAAGCTTTCAAAGCTTCCTGAGGACGCACGCATGAAGATAAAGGAAACTATCGAGCGCATGATAAACGAGGGCTGTTCGGGACTTATCTGTTTTATTCTCTAAGAGTTTCATAAATGAAAATAAACTGATCCACAAAAAAAGCGTTACACTGAAAAAAGTGCAACGCTTTTTATCTTGTATAAAGTGTTAGTTTACGCCCTCTGCAAAGCTGATCGGCACACCGAAAAGCACACCTGCGTTAGGCTGTGAAAGGTCGCCGGTAACATCAGTTATCGCCTTTCTTGCAACATCTACCTGATCGTCTGCAACGGCAACGAAAATTGTCTTGCCCTTTTGTGCAGCGTCCTCGCCGCTGAGAATAGATCTCAGAACGCCGATCATAGGCAGATTATCCATTGTAGAAATAGATTTCGCCATTCCCACGCTGTCAATGACCGTTCCTCCTCTTATGCCTGCCTGTGCCAGCGAACGCATGATTTCGTCTACTAACTCGATTCTCTTGATAACCAAAAACAATAACTGCATTTTGATCCGTCCTTTCATCTCTTATTTCCTGAATGACGCAGCCACCCAGTCTTCTTTTTCTCTTATCTCAATAAGCTCAAAGCCCTCTGCTTTAAGCCTGTCAAGCACCTCATCTTTTCTCTGGTCGATTATACCTGAAACTATGAGCGTTCCGCCGTCTTTGATAAATCCGCCGAAAATCCCGCTCATGCCTATAAGAACATCTGCCACGATATTTGCACAAAGCAGGTCATAGCCTGTACCTATCTGCTCCACCAGAGCCTTATCGTCTATGATATTTCCGCAGTAAGCTGTATACTTTTCTGCGCTTATATGGTTTTTCTCTGCATTTTCCTTTGCTATCTTAACAGAATTTTCGTCAACGTCCACCGCTGTTGCACTTTCAGCACCAAGGAGCAATGCGCCGATAGAAAGTATTCCGCTTCCGCACCCAAGGTCAAGTATCCTGTCGCCCTCATGGAGATTTTTCTCCACAAGCTCCAGACAAAGCTGGGTTGTGTTATGCTGACCTGTGCCGAAAGATGAGGCAGGGTCTATTTCCAGTATCTTTCTCTTTTCACCCTCAGCGACCTTTTCCCAAGACGGCTTTATAAGAAGCTTTTCGCCAACGCAAAGGGGCTTGAAATACTGTTTCCAGTTATTCGCCCAGTCCTCTTCCTTAACGTTTTTAAGCTCATATTCAAGTCTGCCGAACTCATTGTTCACGTCACGCTTTTTGAGCGCTTTAAGCTCCAGCTTCATAGCTTCAAGATTTTCAAGACCCTGAGCGTTCTCAGGGAGATAAACTGTCACTGTAGTTTCACAGTTTTTTAGACCCATAAGGTCATCATCTATATAATCCCAGTTGCCGTCCTTATCATCAAGAAAGTCCTGAAAATCCTTTGCGTCCTTGATAACAAAGCCGTTTATACCCATTCCAAGCAGACTTCCCGTTACGGCTTCGATGCCTTCTGTTGTGGTATATATATCCATTTCAACCCAGTTCATAATATCAATTCCTTTCGATAATATCTTATTATAACACATTTTTGCGATTTTGTAAAGCTTTTTGACTATGATTTATTATACAAAATTAAATATTGATAATTGTATATACTTATCAAACATCAACTATAACAAGTGTAAACAAAAAGCTTCCCGTCAAAAAACGAAAAGCTTTCATGATCATTTTTTCTTATCGTAAGCGTCAAAGGCTTCCTCAACAGTGCCGTCCACCTGCACCTTGCCGTCTTTTAGGAATATCGCCCTTGTACAAGTTTCCTCGATAGCCTTGCGTGAGTGGGAAACGAACAGTACCGTTACACCAGTGGCGATAACATCATTTATCTTGTCACGGCACTTCTTCTGAAAGTCTGCATCGCCAACGCTCAGTGCCTCGTCAACAACGAGGATATCAGGCTTGATATTTATATTGATAGCAAAGCCAAGACGCATTTTCATTCCGCTTGAATATGTTCTTACAGGTTGGTCGATATACTCTCCAAGATCTGCAAAATCAATTATATCCTGCTCTATCTCCTTTATCTGATCGTCATTAAGACCGAGTAGATAGCCCTTTAGATAGATATTTTCCATACCCGTCATATCCAGTGAAAAGCCTGCTGTAAGCTCAAGCAATGCGGCAACCTTTCCTCTTACAGTGATAGTGCCGCTGTTTGGAAAGCTTACGCCTGTTATCATTTTCAGAATGGTCGATTTTCCTGCACCGTTCTTTCCGATAATTCCCACAGACTCGCCTGGGTATATCTTGAAGCTCACGCCTTTAAGGGCAGGGTGTTTCTTTACTCCCCTGTTTTTTGTGAAAATAGCCTTAAAGCGTGCCTTTTCGTTTTTATATAAAAAGTATTCTTTTTTTACGTCCAAAAATTCGATAATTGGCTCAGTCGCTTGATTTTCCATTTAAAAGTCAGTTCCTTTCAGCCTTTGTTACAGAACGTCAGGAAGTATCTTCCTGAACTTCTTATAGGTGTGTGCTCCGAGGAATATCATAAAGATAAACTCCGCATAGAACACTATAGTTTCGGTGGTATAGTTAGAATCAAAAATAAACGTGTCTGTAAGAAAGCTCTTTCTATAGCCGTTTACAAAATAGTTTATAGGGTTGAAATACATGAGCTTTCTCAGCCACAAAGGTGAGATATCATATGTGTTCCAGAATATACCTGAAAGCCAGAAAAGTCCTGTTATAACAGAATTTATAAGATTTTCAAAATCCTTGCTGAATGCACTGAGAGGAGCAGTCATCCACGAAAGCACAAGGAAGAAAAAATACATCATCAGCGCATAATAGATAAACTGAAGATTGTAAATACTCGGTCCAAAGCCCAGACACAGCAACACCACATACATTATAGCACACAGCAAAATGTGGATATAAAGTCCCGAAAGTGAGGTAAAGGTCATGATATTTGAAACAGGGAAGGACAGCTTTGTTACAAACTGCTTGTTGCTTCTTATTGACCTCGATCCTCCAACGATACATTCTGAAATATAAAACCACGGCACATAGCCGGTGAGCATGAAAACGAACTGAGTATACTTTCCGTTAATGAAATGCACTCCACCGTTTCTTTTTAGACCTATTTCAAAGGCAAACCACAGTATAAACAGGGTAAAGGTCGGCTTGATAAGTGCCCAAATCGGACCTAACGCTGCGCCCTTATACTTCTTTTTCAGTTCGTTCACCGACAACATTCTTATCTGTCTGAGCTTTCCCTTATGCTCTTTCAATATCTGGGTAAGCCCGAACCAATCAAACTTTTTTCCTTCTATTTTTATCATCTCCGTCAAAAACGCTCTTTGTCCAAAGCGCTGTCGATTATTCTTTCCGTTGACCTGCCGTCGCAGGCAGACATATATTTTTCCGTGAAACGCTCAACTCCCTCACGGTCAAAGCTCTTTTCACTGTCAAGCACAGCCTGTGCAAGCTTCTCTCCCTCCGTCACCAAAGGCGCAGGCATATCTATTTTATAATCAAGATAAAAGCTCCTGCCCTTGCTGTAGCTCTCAATATCAGGGGCAAATATCACCCACGGCTTTTTATACAGTGCATACTCGAACACAAGCGACGAATAGTCCGTCACAAGCACGTCTGCCACAGGCATGAGCCTGTTTGTAGCAATATCGCAGTTAGTCAGTCCGCTGTGAAGTCTGGGGTGCATTTTTATAATGACTTTCCAAGCCTCGCCAAGCTTTTTTTCAAGCTCTGCGGCATACTCCTCGCCCACGCAATGACAATCCAAAGCATTCCCCCTGAACGTCGGCGCATAAAGCACTATCTTCTTGCCCTTATAGTCGGGATATCTCTCAAAGAACTCACGTCTGCACTGCTCGTTGTAGCTTTCATCAAAGAACACGTCCGTACGGCTGACGCCAAGGGGCTTTACGATATCTTCTTTCAGCCTGAACGCAGACACAAAAGCCTTTACGCACTCTTTACTGCTCACAGTGATAAGGTCAAAATTTCTTGTAACAGAGCCTTTGAAATGGGAAGATATATCCTCCTCGCTGTCATAGCCGAACTTTTTCAATGCTCCGCAGGAATGCCAAAGCTGAACCACTGTCGTTTCCTCACGCTTTTTGCAGGAAGTCACAGGCACAAAATAGTTGCATATGAACACAGCCCTTGCATTTGCATAAGCTTTCATAAAGCTCATCATATATTTAAGCCCCGAGACCATTCCACAGCTTGAAAGGTCGCAGTACATCTCCCTGACCTTATAGCCACGGCTTTGAAGCTCCGCTTTTATAAGCTCCATGCTCTCTGGAGTAGAAACGCTGTTAAGGTCTGCAAGGATAACGAGCTTTTTGTCTATATCCTTTTTCTTTGACAGCTTATAGCACAGCGGCAAAAGCGTTTTTTGCAGTGCTGATTTTATGTGCTGTCTTATTATACGTTTGCGGCTCTCCATTATCCCCTAAGAAACCTCTTATATATCTTGCCTGTCAGCGATTTCGGCATTATGAAAATGAAAAACTGAAAAGTGCATGGAACAATAAAGTCCCACAGATTTGAATATCCCATACGGAATATCTTCCACCTGACATTCACAAAGGACTTTGTGTTCGCCCAGTTTCTTCTTCTCTCATAATTGTTCGCCGTAACTCTGTACATCACAAGCGTTTTGTCAAGATTTATTCCCCTTGCGCCGTCCGCAAGCATTTTCACCACGAACTCATAGTCCTCACAGCGTTTTATATTGCTGTAACCTCCCACGCTCAAAGCACGGGATTTCTTATAAACAAGGGTCTGATTATTGAACGGATTTCTCCGCCTTGCATATTTGTGTATTTCTTTATTGGTCAATGGCGTTTTCTTTGTGGCTATCACTTCGCCCGTCTGACTGTCGAACTCGTCTATATAAGCCCCAAGCATATCTATCTCAGGGTGCTTCGCCAAAGCATAAAGCGACCTTTCACAGCGGTCAGGCTTAGCGATATCGTCAGAGTCCATTTTGACTATATACTCATTTTTGCAGGCGTCTATACCTCTGTTAGCGCATCTTCCTGTGCCAACATTCTCCTTGAGCCTTATGGGGTGAAAGCACTCGTAATTCTCCTCATAGTAGTCTACTACCTCGTCAAGCTCTTTTGTGAGCTTTCCATCGCACACAAGCACAAAATCGTTCGTCACATAGGTCTGTGACAGCATACTCTCGATACTTGCCCTGAGATGTTCAGGCTTCTCTCCTGCATAAACAGACATAAGCACGCTGTATTCAGGCAACTCCACATTTTTCACTACCATAGCGCACCGTCCTTTTTTCATTCTGTCAAAATTATCCCCACAAATCTGTAAGCTATTCCATTATACCATTAAAACCGCTGTTTGTCAACGCAGGCGGGGCTTAACTTTTCCCAAAATCAACAATAAAATGTTGAAAAAAATAGCGCATTTAAGCAACAAAAGGCAAATAAAAAAATGAAAGAAGGAGCGTATTGCACTATGATCGATTATAGCACACTTAATAGTAATTTGAAAAGAGGCATTTTATCAAAAATAAGTTATAGCCTTAACGATCGCAATAAATACTATGGATATTTCATAGGTCATAACGAGAAATGCTATTGTCAATATAGCTTTATACATTTCTCTCAAATATTCCCAACTTTTACACCCAAAATGAGCAAACAACGCAAATGCGCAGTCCCAACTTTTACACAAAAAAGGCGGCATTTTACTGCCGTCCTTTGTATCAAGACTTTATCCGTCACTTTATGACCTTAGCGCATATCTTTTCGTAATTGTCTATCTTATAGTTGAGTCTGTCGATAGTCGCAGCTATCTCCTGCTGTTTTTCAAGAAGGTCTTTTCTCTGCTCGATAAGCAGATTTTTTCTTGCCTCGATAGTGCTGTCGCCCTGCTGATACAAAGCAACATACTCGATAAGGGCTTCTATTTGCAGACCTGCACCTCTCATGCACTTTATGAACTCTATCCAATTGCATGAGCTTTCATCATAGTCCCTAAGACCACTTTTCGTTCTCGGCACAGGAGGGATAAGTCCTATACGCTCATAGTATCTCAGTGTATCGGGTGTAAGCCCGTATTTCTCACTAACTTCAGAAATAGTCATAGCTTTACCTCTCTATTAAAGTGCATTATACTGCTCGTCTGAAACAGGCTCGCACCACTCGTTCGATGCGCCCTCGGCAGGTATCTCAAGAGCAACGTGCGTGAACCACTCGTCCTTTGTTGCACCGTGCCAATGCTTTATCTCCGGAGCAATGTAAACAACATCACCAGGGTGCAGCTTTCTTGCAGGCTGACCCCATTCCTGATACCAGCCCTCGCCATCTGTACAAAGAAGTATCTGTCCGCCCTTGTGGTGGATATGCCAGTTATTTCTGCACTTTGGCTCAAAGGTAACGTTGAAAACGCCTACGCCCTTGACATTCAGCTGTTTAAGATAGCTGTTACCGATAAAATACTGAGCAAAGTTCACATTTGGCTCGCCAAGACCAAAAAGCGAATCTGAGCAGCCGTTCTTTTCCTCAGCATACACTTCCCTTACCATTGGAAAGACAGCCCAAGCGTTAGGCCAGCCAACATAAAATGCAGCGTGAGTGATGATCTCCACCATTTCTGTCTTTGTTACTCCGTGATTTTTAGCGTTCTCGATATGATATTTGATAGAATTGTCTGTAATGCCCTTTGCCATAAGAGCTGTTACCGTAACGATACAACGGTCTCTCAGTGAGAGCTTGTCCTCTCTTGACCATACCTCTCCGAAAAGAACGTCATCATTAAGCTCTGCGAATTTAGGAGCAAGGTCGCCAAGACTATTTCTGCCTGCTGTCTGTTTTACTGCCATGGTAATTACCTCCTGGAGTTTTATTTATTGATTACATTTTACCACCTGGAGTTAGCTCCAAGTCAAGACCTTTTCTATAAAATCGTCGATATGCACAAATCGTCATGCAAAATTTGTTATCACCGACAATAGCTTAACGATAGTCCGACACCTTAAGAAAATCTTATGAAACAGTTAAGCTAATACTCGTGCGAAAGCTTCTTTAATATGGTATCATTGATACATCAAAAGCAAAGGAGCGGTCATTATGACAAAGAAAAACAAAAAGCATATCGTAATCGCCACTGCAATCATTATTTTGGTTGTGGCATTGCTTATATACAGATATTACATTCCTGATATGAAGCCCAAGAAGCAGTTCACCCCTGCCGCAGTGGAATACACCTATGACGACAGCGTGACATCATCTCAGCTTGCGGAGTATAATGCCCGGCAGGACTGGCAGCTCACATTGGTGAACAATGACACGCCTATATGCGAGAATTGCTCAGTGATACTCACCGCCCTTGACAATGGTCAGGCAGTGGACTGCCGCATTTACCCACAGCTTCAGAAAATGTTTGATGACGCACGCTCGCAGGGGATATATCCAACTATCACATCATCGTTCCGCACCGCAGAGGATCAGCAGGACATACTTAAGAGCAAATATGAACACTATCAGAAAATAGGCTACAGCGACAAAAAGGCGAAAGCCTATGCGGAAGAATGGGTGGCGATGCCCGGCACAAGCGAACACGAGCTTGGTCTGTGCGTCGATATCGCAAGCGGTGACAGCAGAGTTACAAATCAGAAAGTATGGGATTGGCTCGCCAAAAACAGCTATAAATATGGCTTTATAGAGCGTTACACAGCCGAAAAGCAGGATATTACCGGCATTATCCCAGAAGAATGGCACTACAGATATGTTGGCGAAAAGGCGGCAAAGGAAATGTATGAAAATGACCTCTGCCTTGAAGAATATTTACAGAATGTGTCATAAAAATGAAATTATGTACCCATTGTTTGATATGTAATACTGCGGGCGAACGCTGTTCGCCCCTACCACTTATTGATATGCGATTTTATGTATGGGCGACCTGAGGTCGCCCACTAATTATTTTCTTTGCAACATTCACAGCACTGTATCACCCACCGATACAGTGCTTTTATTTTGCAAACTGATTTTTGAGTATCCTAAGCATATCCTTTGCCTGCTGTTCAAGCTGCGACCTGAGATAATAGACACCGAAAGATATCTCTTTCACGCCTTCTATCGGTATCGCTTTTAGCGGACCTTTGTAAGCGTCCCCTATGGCGGGGAAAATCATAAACCCCAGCCCCGCTTCCGCCATTGCAACTGCGCTTTCATAATCTCCACAGAATATTATCTTATCCACCTTGCCGTTCGCAAGTATCCTGTGCTGCAAGGCAAATATCTCGTCAGGACAGGTGTGGCGCTCTATAAAAATAGGTCTGCCTGAGATATCGTCCACATCAAGGCTATCCGCCTTTGCAAGAGGGTGATCTTTCTGGCAAAGGCACATAAACTGACAGCGGCAAAGCTCCACATAGTCAAAAGGCTGTTTATGAGGACTTTTAAATGACAGAAGAAGCTGTATCTTCTGATCTTTGAGCTGATTGTCTATAGACTTGAACGGAGTAAGATCTATATACGGCAAAAGATCATCATAAAGCCTGGACATTTCTCTTAGGGCAGGAGTCAAAACGTTCAGCTCCGCCTGATTGTGACAGCCTATGCTTATCCTTACAGGTTCGTCCTCAAGCTTTTCTGACAGCCTGAATTTTGCTGAGCCTGCTATTTTAAGTATCTGCTCTGCGTCTGAAATAAACATTATACCCTCTCTTGTGAGCGAAACGCTCTTGCTCGTTCGCACGAAAAGCTTCACCCCTAGCTCGTCCTCCAAAGAACCTATCTGGTGGCTCACCGCAGGCTGAGTGATGCTCACAGATTCCGCCGCCTTGGAAAAGTTAAGATACTGCGCCACAGCCAAAAAGCACTCCAATTGTACAGTATTCACAAAAACCGCCCCTTTATGTTTGTTTATTTCCGCAAATTGTTTCGTTTGGTAAACAATTCTTAATAAAAATTAAATTTGATAGCAATCTATAAAATTCTTTTATTCATTATAACATATTTGTATTTCACTTTCAAGTAAAAGTGTGATATTATTAATTAAAGCAAAATGTTAGGTGCAAAAATGTAAGGAGGCGAACAATTTGGCAGATAACAGAAAAAAGAACATTCTGCGGTATTCCAAATACATTCATCTGAAAATAGAATGTGAGATAAACACCATGCTCGCAGGCAAGGGTATAACCGCCGCTCAGAGCCATGTGCTTATGTACATAATGGAACACAACGGCGAGCCTGTTTTCTCAACGGCGATACACCACGATCTGAATATTTCCCGTGCGACGGTATCAGGGCTTATAAAAAAGCTCCGTGCAGGAGGATATCTCTCCTATGAGGGCAGTGACGATGACGAACGTCACAAGAAGATAATAGCAACCGAGAAAGCCTATACCCTCCAGCAGGACATTTGCGACTGTCTTAAAAAGATAGAAACAATGGCTTTCCGTAATTTCACAGATCAGGAGCTTGACGAAATGGAACGGCTCCAGAAAAAAATGATAGACAATACAATATAAAAATAAGCGAGAGGAGGGATCTGGCTTGAAAGAAATACTAGCACAGATCAAACAGTACAAGAAGGACTCCATTCTGACCCCTGTCTTTACCGCACTTGAGGTCTTTATGGAAATGCTTCTGCCTTTTATAATGGCGAAAATAATCGACGACGGCATTGAAAAGGGCAACATGACAAACGTTTATATTTTCGGCGGCGTAATGGTAGCGGCGGCAATGGTCAGCCTGCTTTCGGGCTTTCTTGCAGGAAAATATGCGGCTTCGGCTTCATCAGGCTTTGCCTGCAATCTTCGTGAAGCTATCTACCGCAAGGTGCAGACTTATTCGTTCTCAAACATCGACAAGTTCAGCACCGCAGGTCTTGTAACAAGAATGACAACTGACGTTACAAACGTTCAGAACGCATACCAAATGATAATCCGTATCGCAGTGAGAGCACCGCTGATGCTCATCTGCTCAATGGCAATGTGCTTTGCAGTAAGCGGCTCAATGAGCACTATATTCCTTGCAGCTATCGTTCTTCTTGGCATAGTTCTTGGAATCATCGTTAAAAAGACGATGAAAGTTTTCACAGAAGCTTTCAAAAAGTATGACGACCTCAACGCAAGCATACAGGAAAACGTATCAGCTATCAGAGTTGTAAAGGCATATGTAAGAGAGGACTTCGAGCAGAAGAAGTTCAAGAAAGCCTCAGGCAACCTCTACAAGATGTTCGTAAAGGCTGAAAGCCTTATCGCACTGAACAACCCTGTTATGATGTTCGTTATCTACTCCTGCATAATGCTCATAAGCTGGCTTGGCGCAAAGAATGTTGTTGCAGGCACTATGACAACAGGCGAGCTTTCATCTGTTTTCACATATGTTATCTCCGCCATGATGTCACTTATGATGCTATCTATGATATTCGTTATGATATCAATGAGTACAGCAAGTATCAGACGTATCTCAGAGATACTCAAGGAAACACCTGATCTTCACAACGGTGAGAACCCAGCAAAGGATATGAAAGACGGCTCTGTTGACTTCAACAATGTAAGCTTTTCATACAAGCACGGAAGCGGCAAAATGGTGCTTAACAATATCGACCTGCACATAAAGTCAGGCGAAACTATCGGCATCATAGGCTCAACAGGCTGTGGAAAAACAAGCCTTGTAAATCTTATCAGCCGTCTTTATGACGTTGACGAAGGCTCTGTATGCGTTGGCGGCAAGGACGTAAGAGATTACGATATGGAATATCTGAGAGATCAGGTCTCTGTAGTATTGCAGAAGAACGTGCTTTTCTCAGGCACTATCCTTGACAACCTACGCTGGGGCAACGAAAACGCCACAGACGCCGCGTGTATCGAAGCCTGTGAAGCTGCCTGCGCTGACGAGTTCATTGAACGCTTCCCTGAAAAGTATGAAACTTATATCGAGCAGGGCGGCACAAACGTATCAGGCGGACAGAAGCAGCGACTTTGTATCGCAAGAGCGCTTCTGAAAAAGCCAAAGGTTCTTATCCTTGACGACTCCACAAGCGCAGTAGACACTGCAACAGACGCAAAGATAAGAGCGGCATTCGCAAAGTCTATCCCAGGCACAACAAAATTCATTATCGCACAGAGAATTTCAAGCGTCCAGGACGCCGACAGGATAATAGTTCTTGACGGTGGCAGAGTAAACGGCTTTGACACACACGAAAAGCTTGTTGAAACAAACGAGATATACCGTGAGATATATGAATCTCAGGTAAAGGGCGGCGGAGATTTCGACGTTCAGTCAGCAGGAAAGGAGGAAGCTTAAATGCCTAAGCCAATGAATAAAGAAATGGGCGGCAAGCCTAAAATGTCAGGCGACCAGATGAAAGTCCTCGGCAGAGTAATGAAATATATGCTCAAAAACTATAAGTTCTCATTTATAATAGTAGTGGCGTGCATACTTATTCAGGCTGTCACCACACTTGCGGGAATGATGTTCATGCAGTCACTTGTTGATGACTACATCACACCGATGCTAAAGACCTCCAGCCATGATTTTTCACCCCTTGCAAAGGCTCTCGGCGGTCTTGCAGTAGTATACGTTGTGGGCATTGCGGCTTCATACGCATACAACAGGATAATGGTAAACATCGGTCAGGGTACGCTGAGAAACATAAGAGATGATCTGTTTCTCAACATGGAAACACTTCCTATCAAATATTTTGACACACACCCGCATGGCGACATCATGTCAGTATACACAAACGACGTTGATACTCTCAGACAGTTTATCAGCCAGAGCATACCTCAGCTTATAAACTCTCTTGCAACACTTATATCCACCCTCGTTTCCATGATAATCCTCAACATTCCTCTTACCATACTCTCTATTGCAATGGCATTTGTAATGGTAAAGGTGACTAACGATCTCGCTTCAAAGTCAGGAGCGCACTTTGCGGCTCAGCAGCATGACCTTGGCGCAGTTGACGGCTTTATAGAAGAAATGCTTGACGGACAGAAAGTAGTAAAAGTGTTCTGTCACGAGGATAAGGCAATAGAAGACTTTGTAAAGATAAATGACAAGCTGAGAGTCAGTGCAAACGAAGCTAACAAGTACGCTAACATCATGATGCCGATAAACGCAAATATCGGAAACCTCAGCTATGTGCTTTGTGCCATTGTGGGAGCTATCCTTGCCATAAACGGCTATGCAGGTCTTACCCTCGGCACTATCGTAACATTTGTATCCCTTAACAAGAACTTCACACAGCCTATCACACAGATAAGCCAGCAAATGACATTCGTTGTTCAGGCTACCGCAGGCGCAGGCAGAGTGTTTGACCTCCTCGACCAGAAGCCTGAAACAGACGAGGGCTATGTTGAATTCGTAAATGCAAAATATAACCTGAACGGTGAGCTTGAAGAGTGCAAAGAGCGTACAGGCATATGGGCTTGGAAGCATCGTCATCAGGCTGACGGCACTGTTGACTACAAGAAAATGGAGGGCGAGGTCGTATTTGACGGTGTTGACTTCGGATATGATGACAGCAAGATCGTTCTTCATGACGTAAAGCTTTTTGCAAAGCCTGGTCAGAAGATAGCTTTTGTTGGCTCAACAGGCGCAGGAAAGACAACTATCACAAATCTTATCAACCGCTTTTATGACATTCAGGACGGCAAGATACGCTATGACGGAATAAACATTACAAAGATAAAGAAGCCTGCTCTGAGAAAAACTCTCGGCATAGTTTTGCAGGACACACACCTTTTCACAGGCACAGTAATGGAAAATATCCGCTACGGAAACCTTGACGCCACCGACGAGGAATGTATGGCAGCCGCAAGACTTGCAAACGCAAACGGCTTTATAGAAAGACTTCCTGACGGCTACAACACTGTTCTCACAGGCGACGGCTCGAACCTTTCACAGGGTCAGCGTCAGCTCATTGCCATTGCAAGAGCGGCAGTCGGCGATCCTCCTGTTCTTATCCTTGACGAGGCTACCTCCTCTATCGACACAAGAACAGAGAGTCTTGTTCAGGCTGGTATGGACGCTCTCATGCAGGGCAGAACAACATTTGTTATCGCCCACAGACTTTCAACTGTCAGAAACTCAGACTGCATAATGGTACTTGAGCAGGGCAGGATAATCGAGCGTGGCACACATGACGAGCTTATTGCCAAAAAGGGCAAGTATTATCAGCTCTACACAGGAAACTTCGCAGAAGAAACAGCATAAAATGGGCTATTCCGCCCAAGGAAAAACGCCACGGAGAGAATATCTCCGTGGCGTTTTTGTGCAATAAAAATGCGGCTGACAAAAGCCAACCGCAATAAATCTTATTCTTCTTCCTCTTCGTCCTCATCGAAATCTTCTTCATCGATGCCCATTGGACGAGGCATATCATCTGTCATAGGCTCATCTGCTCTTCTGAAATATGAGTCGAAATCAAAACGTCCCATGCAGATACGCTCCCAGTATGGTTTACCCGGCTCAAGCACCATAACATTATGCTCATGAACTTCGATAACATCATAGATCTTGCCGTATGAATCCTTTACCTGATCGCCCTTTACAACATTGGTCATTATATTCACCTTCCTTGTCATATCTTGAATTATACCACATTATAAGAGCCTTGTCAATCGGCTTGGAAAATTTTTTGCCCTAAATACTTACCTTCTTCACAGCCGACCACTTGCCGTACACTTTGGTCTTGCCAATTGTCTTATAATCCCTTGCCTTGACGTAATATGTCTTTTTGCTTTTAAGACCTTTTATTGTGCCTTTGTTCTTTGAGTTTCCGCTGAGCCACAAGGACTTGCTGTTCTTAAAGCCGCTGTTGTCGGCATATGACACTTGATAGCCTGAATTTGAGCTGTGCTTTGCAAGAGTGACCGCTATCTTCTTTCCGCTCTTGTCGCCCTTGGCAGAAATGCTCTGTCCCTGTGGGTTTATCTTGAAAGTCTTTGTTATCTTACCTGTGTAGCTTCCCTTCCCTGTGACAGTCACCTTAGCAGTGCCTATGCCCTTGTTTGCGGAGTAGCTTACAGTATAGTCCCTGTCCTTTTTGAGGGTGACATTTCCGTCCTTTACAGTGACAGCAGGCTTCAGCGCCTTACCTGTCCACACCTGATTTGACACCTTGACAGACGCCTTCCCGACAGATCTTTTCGTTGCTGATCTTACCTTTATCTCAGCGGAATATCCACCGTATACCTTCTTACCTGACACCGTTTCATAACAGCGTACTTTGTAATAATAATCTGTGTTTGCCTTGAAAGATCCATCTGTAAACTTTCCTTTTGCAGTCGTCCCCACGGCAGAATATTTTCCCTTTGCGCCTGTTTTCCTGTATATCTCATAACCGCATTTGTTAGTTGATCTGCCGGAAAAGCTGATCTGTATATCCGTGTTATTAACAGAATTAACAGACAATCCTGATACTCTCGGCAGGCTGATAGAAGAATCAGCGCTCTTTGACACTGCCGCAGACTTTGAACCGTTCACAGCGTTGTCTTTCAGCGAAGCCTTGCTGTGAGAGCTTACGCTTATGCCGCTTTTTCCTGAGCCACTTATGCTGTTTGAATTTACACTCACAGAATTGCTGTAATTTGACACGCAAATGCCGTTCTGCTTGCTGTTTGATATCTTATTATTGCTTAGAGCCACACTGCCGCAGTGGTCTGTAACAAGCACGCCATGCTTGCCTGCGCCAGAAACAGTGTTTGAGGTCGCCTTGCCCGAAGCGTTCTTGCTGAACACGATACCATGCCCTACGGCATTTTTAACTTTGTTGCCTGAGCACTCGCCCTTTGAGCCGTTATAAATAAGAATGCCCGTGTCCCCCGCCTTTGAAATGCTGTTGGACTTTATCACAGCGGAAGAATTAGCAGCCACTGCTATGCCATGCTTTTTCGCTGAATTTACGCTGTTTGAGCTTGCAATATTGTTCTCAGAGCCGTTGTAGATATTTATTCCGTTCATTCCAACGTTCTCTATGGTATTGTTCTCAAGGGTATTCCCTGAGCTGTCAGTAAGGGAAGCACCGTTTCTGGCTGAGCCTGAAATATAGTTATCTGTTATCTTTATATTATCACACTCGTTGAGAGCAAGACCATTTTTATCCTTGTAATTAACACCATCCTGCTTTGTAACGAGAATATTTGATTCGATACTGCAATTCTCAGCGTCATTAAGTGCGATAGTGGTTCCGTTGCTCTCGATTCGATTTTCGATGATCTTTACTCCTGCCACTCTGAAATTATAGTCAGGGATAACACCATTGTCCTTGACCTCATACCCTGTCAGGCGTATGCCGCTTGTAATGCCATATTCGTCATCACCGCTTACAGAGATAGTGTTAGATGAAATAACAGAGTTTGCGTCGTCCTCAAAGCCGTCAACTGCTTCCTCCATAGACTTCACCACAGGGGGATTGAAATTGTTGTTAGGCAGGCTGGACATTGCCTTGAAGTCTATACCGCTTGCGCAGTTTGTGATAGTGTTATTTGTTATGGTACAATTCTTATAATTGTACATTATCATTGCCACATCGTCGAGGTTCTCAAAAACGTTGCCCTCAATAAGGATATCTGTATAATATATACCCAGAGTGGCGGAATGAGAACCAAGACCTCTGCAAATGCCTGAGAAAAGATTATTCTTTATGACCACATTTTCGCATGATGTATCGTCAAAAGGCGCATAGCCTGCAAAAACTCTGCTGTTGTTCATGCAATCAAGCTGAATGGCTTCTTTTTTCCTGTAGCCTGTATATCCTGTAAAAGTACAGCCCTCTATGGTGACGTCGGCCGCACCGCCTATCTCCATATGATGACCGTTCTCGTTATTTTTGACGTGCATATCTTTCAGAAGAATATTTCTGCAATGTGCAAATCTGATATTTGAAAAATCTGCGGTATTTGGCCACTGATCTGTGTTCCCGTTCCAAAGCCCGCCCTCGACGATAACATTTTTAACGCCGTCATAGCCGCCGACACCATTATTATCACACCTGAGCATAGGTCCATAGGAAATGCACCTTTTTATCTCAACGCCCTCTTCACAGTATATCCAAGTATCGCTGTATACCACAAGTGCAGAAGAAATAAGATACGTTCCCTTTGGTATCACGACCTTTGTGAAAATGCCATGTCCTGAATTTTCCTGTGCAGCGTCAAGTGCCTGCTGTATCTGCTTTCCGGTCATGGCGTTTCCTGTGTTGTCTGCACCGAAGTCATTAACCACGTTATAAGTGACGATTTCCATGCCGTCTGTATCAAAATACGCACCTGTCACAGCCGTATCTGCCGCTTCTGCCACCGATATTATAGCCGTAGAGAAGCCCTCGGGAATCACTGTGATAACGAGCAAGAGCGTTGTCAAAAGTGCCGCTATCCGTCTGAAAACGTTTTTTTCACTGATAATTCTGTAGTCTTTAATGTTCATTCTGCTGTGTTCTCCTTAAAGTTCGGCTATATTTTTCTTGCCGCTGACAATTATTCGTACAAATAGTATTATAAATCATTTATAAGTATCTGTCAACAAACGCTAAACTTTTCGTGAACACTGCACAAATTTGGCTGTGTATTTTTGGCACAAAAAAAAGCTCCCCTGACGCATAAACGTCAAGAGAGCCTTTAAAGCAAAATATTTTACTGCACTTCCACTTTTTCGCCCATGATAGACCTGATAGCGTGGACACGGCACACCTCTGCACACTTTCCGCAGTTTGTACACTTTTCATAGTCGATAACAGCGTGGTTGTTCTGCACTGTAACAGCACCTGACGGACAGTTTTTCTCGCACAGCTTACAGCCTATACAGCCATTAGGACAAACAGACCTTGTCACTCTGCCCACATCTCTTGATGAACAGCAGATATCCACAGCCTGAGAGATCCTTCTCACTGCGATAAGACCATTTGGACAGGCTTTTGCGCAAAGCCCACAGCCCATGCACTTTGCTTTGTCGATAACGGCAATGCCGTCAACGATAGATATTGCCCCCTGAGAGCAGACCTTGATACAATCGCCGTAGCCTAAACAGCCGCTTGTGCAAAGCTTGCTTCCGTCATAAAACCTGTTGCACGCCGCACAGCTCTGAATGCCGTCAAAATCGTATTTATGCGGTGTATGAGAGCAATCTCCCGAACAGCGCACGAAAGCCACCTGTGGCTCTGCTGCAGTCACTTCAACGCCCATTATCTCGGCTATCTTCTTTGCAGCAGCCTCGCCTCCAGGACGGCAAAGGTTACATTCCGCACCTTTGTTCACGATAGCGTCGGCATAGTCTGCACAGCCTGAAAAGCCACAAGCACCACAGTTTGCCTGCGGAAGAGCTTCTGCGATAGCGTCAACACGCTCATCCACCTCAACGGCAAAAACTTTTGAAGCCACCGTCAACAGAACGCCTGCCAATATGCCCAAAGCGGCAAATATAGCCAAAGGGATCAAATATTCCATATCATTCTCCTCTTTCAGAATTTCAGTTTTTGTTGTGTTTCATTATATTATTATCCATAAAATCAAGGGTCATCTTAATGCGGTTTTTGATATTAACGTCCGCTGTTCCCGAATCGTGATCGACCGCCGTTATGATGCTGTCTGGGTAGAGCTTTTTTATACGCTTTATTATGCCTCTTGCACAGGTGTGGCTCACAAGGCAGCCAAACGGCAACAGCATCACAACACCTTTGCAGCCGTTCTTCAACGCTGAACACATTTCTGCACCGATAAGCCAGCCGTCCCCCATTGTTTCGCCAAGGCAGCCAAAGTTTTCACCGTAGCTTTTCAAGGATCTATAGTCTTCCATAGGCTCGAAACCGTTTTGTACAAGTGCAGAATTCATTTTGCACCAAAGCGTTTTCATATAGGCAATAAGGACTTTTGCTCCCACACCTGCCAAGGTTTTTCTTCCGTAAATGTTATCATCATTTGTACAGGAATCGGCAAGGTACATTATGTATGGAACAAAGCCGCTCACATATATCTGACAACCGAGATCACGGAGGTATTTCTCCGTTTCGCCGTTGCCGAGAGCACAGAATTTTATGTAAAGCTCCCCTGTTACGGCGACCTTTTTGACCGATCTGCTTTTATCACAATTTATTGTAGCAAAGCTTTCGCATATCTTGCGGAATATGACGAACATTGAGATCGGATCGGCTGCTTTGCCATGTTCAAAGAGCCGTGACAGCCTGCTGTTCCATAGGCGGACTTTATCAAGCGTTTCACCCTTTTTTAGTTCATAGGGTGCAAGCTCATTATAAAGATACAAAAGCAAGTCACTGTAATAGATCGCTGCACAAGCCGTCAGCACCATTTTAGGCGTTATGGAAAATCCCCTGTGTTTCTCAACGCCGCTGACATTAAGTGACACCACAGGAACATTTTGCAGACCGGCTTTCAAAAGAGCTTTTCGCAGCAGCATAATGTAATTGCACGCTCTGCACCCTCCTCCTGTTTGAGGCAGCAGCAGGGCTGTTTTTGCGGTGTCATATTTGCCGCTTTTCAATGCACATATGAACTGTCCTATTATGAGGTTGCAGGGAAAGCAGACATCATTATTTGAATATTCCCAGCCTGCGTTTATCATTTGTGACCGACTGTATTCGTTCACCCCGATAACGTCGCACTTATATCCGCCGCTAAGAAATGCATATTTAAGCAGCGGAAAGTGGAAGTCAAGCATTGATGGTATCAATATAGTGTGGGTCTTTTTCATCGGCTTTGTAAATTCAACCTTTGATCGTTTCATATCGATAAATTATTATCAGATTATTCCCGAAAAGCCCATAAAGCTTAGCGAAACGATAGACGCCGCAATGAGCGTTGCAGGCACGCCCTTGAAAGTTTCAGGAAAATCGCAGTTTTCTATCCTTGCTCTTACTCCGCTGAAAAGCAAGAGGGCAAGAGTAAACGCAAGTCCTGTTCCAAGTGCGTTTGTAAGGGACTGAAGAAAATTATAGCCGTTGTCTATGTTTCCGATAGTAACACCGAGAACTGCACAGTTGGTTGTGATAAGAGGCAGATAAACGCCCAGTGCCTTATAGAGAGGCGGCATCATCTTTTTCATGACTATCTCAACAAGCTGAACGAACATTGCTATAACAAGTATGAATGCCACTGTTTTTAGATACTCTATACCAAAATGCTCAAGCAGTCTGTATACAGGATATGTTATAGCTGTTGCGCATATCATAACGAATATTACTGCTGCGCCCATTCCCACAGATGATTTCATCTGCTTTGATACGCCAAGGAAAGGACATATTCCCATGAACTGAGAAAGCACAACGTTATTTACGAACACACAGCCGATAAGTATAAGTATGTAGCTCATTTTTATGCCTCCTCACTCTCTGTTCTGCACTGACCCTTGCACAAAGCCGCATTTGGGCAGCCTGAGCAGGATATCTCCTTTGGCGGCTTCTTGTTCGCTACCTTGTTCACAAGTGCGATAAGACAGCCAAGCACGAAAAATCCGCCTGCCGGCATGATGAACACTGTCATAGGATCGTCGCACAGGAAAGGTATCTTGAAGCCGAACCATGAGCCTGTTCCAAGTATCTCTCTTATAGATCCCATTGTGAAAAGTGAAAGTGTAAATCCAAGACCCATTCCAAGTCCGTCAAGTATGGACGGGAATATCTTGTTCTTGCTGGCAAAAGCCTCCGCTCTGCCAAGTATAATACAGTTTACCGTGATAAGGGACAGGAATACGCCTAATGCACTGTAAAGCTCAGGTATATAGCCTTTCATAAGAAACTCGATAAGAGTAACGAAGCCTGCGATTATTACGATAAAACAAGGCAGTCTTACAGCCTTTGGGATAACGTTTTTCAAAAGGGATATAACAAAGTTTGAGCAGACAAGCACGAACGTTGTGGCAAGTCCCATGCCGATACCGTTTTTCGCCATTGTTGTGACTGCAAGCGTCGGACACATACCAAGAAGCGTAACAAGTGTCGGGTTTTGCTTTATGATACCCTTTGTAAATTCATACAGATTAGAATTTTTCTCAGCCATTGAGTATCTCCTCCTTATGCTCGTCAAAAAGCTTCACAGCCTTTTTGCACGCAGATTTCATTCCCTTTGAAGAATAGGTGGCAGCGGTAACATTGTCGATAGAATTTTCATCAGTGTCAACACCAAAGCCCTTTAGCTTTGAAAGAAAACTATCGTCCTGCACCTTTGTACCAAGACCCGGAGTTTCGCCTATAGAGAGAAATTCTATCCCCTCGACAGTTCCCTCGCTGTTTATACCGATAAGCAGATGAAGTCCACCCTTTGAATAGCCGTCCTCAGTTATCTCGATAACGCATCTGCCGTTATCTTTATCTGTGATAATGGAGTTCACGCCCTCTGTATCAAATGTGACAGGGGTCTTGCTGTCACCCTCGCCGTCAAGCATTATCTCATAATCGCCCTTGCCGAATATCTCCTCACAGCCCTTTTTCATATCGTCTGTAAGAACACCTGTATTGTCAACATATGTGGCATTATAGGCAAGCACCAAAAGTCCGCTGACAACTATACATATTATAGTCAGCACCAATGGAGGCATTATTTTATCTTTCATTCAGACTTCGCCTCCTTCTTCTTTGTTATAGCCCCTAAAGGCTTTGTTTTTGTTATCATGTCGATATATGGTGTAAGTATATTCATAAGCAGTATTGAGAATGAAACACCCTCAGGATAAGAGCCGAAGAAGCGTATCACACAAGTGATGATACCACAGCCGATACCGAATATCACCTTGCCTGTTTTTGTAACAGGAGTTGTAACATAGTCAGTTGCCATGAAGAATGCACCGAGCATTACGCCGCCTGCAAGTATCTGATAGATACCGTCCTCGCCGCAAAGATATGAGAACACGAAAACTGTGCCGATAAATGCAAGGGGTGTATGTACTGAGATTATCTTCATCATTATAAGGTATATGCCGCCAATGAGCAATGCCGCCGCAGACACCTCGCCAAGACAGCCGCCTACTTTTCCGAGGAAAAGATCTAGATAATCGGCAGGGGCGGAATGTGCCGCCGCAAGAGGGGTCGCACCTGTTACGATATTGTCAGGGTCATAGAAAGGCACTACCCAATGGGTCATGTTGCCTGTGAAAGCAAGCATAAGAACTATTCTTCCCACGATAGCAGGGTTGGCAAAATTCTGTCCCAGACCGCCGAAAAGCTGCTTTACTATAACGATAGCAACGAATGTGCCGATAGCAGCCTGCCAATAAGGCATTGTCACAGGGAGATTGAACGCCAAAAGCATACCGGTCACAAGTGCCGAAACGTCCTTTGTGGAATCAGGCCTTTTCATTATAAGATTGCAAAGCCTTTCCCATATGAGTGCCGTTATCATGCAGAAGCCTGTGAGCATAAGTGCACGTCCGCCGAAAACATAGGCAGACATTGCAAGTGCAGGGCAAAGCGCCACAAGCACATGGGTCATCACCTTAGAGGTAGAAATATTATCCCTTATCTGAGGCGAAGGGCTGACAAGCATTTTTTCCATTTTTCTTACCTCCTTATGTTCTTATGAAAGCTTTTGCAAGCTGATTTTTCTCTGCAAGATCTCTCTTTGCAGGACAGACGTATGAACACGAACCGCAGTTCATGCAAAGACCCACCTTTAGCTTCATAAGAGCTTCCTTATCACGCCTGTCATAAGCCTTTTCAAGCTCTGTAGGCATAAGATTCAGCGGACAAGCAGAGATACATCTTCCGCACTTTATGCAGTTTGTCTGTGTGCACCTGTCCTCGATACCCTTTTTCTTATCAGCCTTTTCACCAAATGCAAGAATGGCGTTTGTGGTCTTTGTCACAGGGGTGTCAAGCTCATAAAGGCACATTCCCATCATAGGACCGCCAAAAAGGGCTTTTCTAACCTTTTCTTTATCACAGTCACCGAATTTCAGTATATCCTCCGCAGAAGTTCCTATAGGTACTTTCACATTGCATGGAGTAGATACCACGTCACCGTCAACAGTTATACGCTTTGATATGAGTGGCATACCTGTTTTGGAATACTCACCGATAAAGCCTGCTGTGGTAACGTTCATTACGATAACACCCTGATCTGACGGAAGCTGACCCTCGCCAACTACACGTCCCGTGGCGTTGAATATTATCACCTTTTCTGCACCCTGAGGATAGCATGACTTCAGCACCTTTACTTCGATACTTTCATCATCAGCCGACTTTTCACGCATAAGCTTTATAGCCTGTGGCTTGTTGTCCTCGATACCGATAACGACCTTTTTAAGCCCCAGCATATCACGCACGAGCTTTATTCCGCACATAACATCGTCAGCGTTCTCCATCATCTCACGATAGTCGCTTGTTATGTAAGGCTCACACTCAGCGGCGTTTATAACAAGAGTATCAACCTTGTATTTGCTCTCGTCAAAGTTGAGCTTTATGTGCGTCGGGAAGCCTGCGCCGCCCATTCCGCAGCAGCCTGACTGCCTTACGGCTTCACAAAGGCTCGCCTTGTCTGTTATAACAGGCGGCTTTACGTCGGGTGATACCTCCTGCTCTCCGTCGGTGTCGATCTCCACCATTTTGCACACCTTTCCGCCTGCTGTGAGCAGTTCGGATATCGCCGCCACTGTGCCTGACACAGACGAGTGAACAGGGCATGACATAAAAGCGTTGCTTTCGCCTATGACCTGTCCCACAAGCACTCTGTCACCCTTGGCAACTGTCGGCTCGCAAGGTGCTCCCATGTGCTGTGACATGGATATCTTCACTCTTGCAGGCAGCGGCATGGCGATAGTTTCGCTGTTTTCCGTCCCCTTTTTGTGGGAAAGAAAAATGCTGTTGAGTTTCATAATTTTCCCCCTTATCATACTTTATGACTATTCAAACCTGAATTTATCATCACTTATACTTATCCTGCTCTTTATACTGTCAGAGCAATAAACTATGCCATTTTCATCAATGGCAATAACTTCTATATTTTCATCACTGAGCCACCTGTCAAGCTCAACGCTTCCGCCAATAAAAATGCAGGTAGACAGAAAATCGGTTTCAATGCCGCTCTGCCCTATCACAGTGACTGAAACAAGGTCTGTTTCGCATGGATAGCCTGTTGTCAGGTCAAAAATATGGCTCCACTTTTTGCCCTGCGCTTCAAAATAACGCTCATAACCTCCTGATGTGGAAACAAATCCGCCGCCGCTTGTGAAGCTAAGGCAGATGTTATCATCATCAAAAGGGTCTGTGACCGCAACCTTGAAATCTGTTTTATCCGGCTTCTGCCCATAAAGAAGCGTTGACGAGCCAAAGCTCACCACCGCACAATCGGCTTTTTCACTATCCAAAAGCTTTTTCACTTCGTCAAGGGCAAAGCCCTTTCCGTCACAGCCCACGTCTATCTGTGTGCCGTTTTCAAGGACACATTCGCTCCCCGAAAGCTTTATATTCTCATATCCCACAGTGGAAAGAGCAGTCTGTATCTCACTTTGCTCAGGCACTCTCGGCTCTTCACCGGTGACGTTCCAAAGTTCCGTCACTGCCCCTGCGGAAATATCCGCTCCGCCGTATTTTTTTGTAAGCTCTATGCTCTTTTCTATAAGCTGTGCAGTTTCCTCAGAAAGCTCAAGCCTGCCGCTCTCATTGAGCCGTGATATCTCCGAGCCTTCCTCATAAGGCGAATAAAGCTTTTCCAAAGCCTTTATCCGCTCTTTCACCTGCTCTGCTTCACCTCCGTAAACAGCGGCTGTGCATGGGCAATCCATGGCGAAAAATGTCGCTTCATCTGGCTTTTTATCTAAGTGCATCATCACCGCTCCGCACACCATAATAGCCGCCGCACACGCTACCGATACAAACAGCCGCCTTTCAGGCTTTTTCATTTTTATACCTCACTTGAAATTAGTTGAAAAGTGTGTTATAATATCCGAAGTATGATAACATCGGTATCAAAATTCTTATGTGCAAGCGAGCAAAATGTGTTCGCACTCTTTGATAAACGCCCTCAGTTCGGGATTTTTCCCCACTGAAACCTCGAGCCTGTTCACCTTTTTTCCTGCCATACCAAGGATCCTGTCAAGGTCTTCAGGCTGAGCGGAAAGATATTTTACACAGCGTTCCATAGTTTCCTCAGTGTCAAGCTCAAAAAGCTTGTGGGAGTTGTGAGGATTTTCAGAGTAAAGCTTTCTCAAAAGCATATAGGTGCATATTTTCACCGCCATGTCCGTCTGAGTTTCAAGACCCTTTATGCCGCTGTCTTTTATAAGCTCCCTCAGCAGCTCGCTTCCCTCGTCCGGACAGCCTAACGCAGAGTTTTTTTCTCTGACCTTGACTAAACCGAACACATCTTCATAGGAAGCACCGTAAAGCTTTATAAGAGCAATGATGATATTGACGTTCTGCTTTTTGCCGTGTTCAACGGCTGATATGCAAGACTGGCTGGTGCCGACTGCTCTAGCCGCACGGCTTTGTGTATAGCCGCTTTCTATCCTTGCGGCGGTAAGCTTCTCACCTATCCTGAGAGTCAGCTCATCTTTGCTGTCATTGCTCATGTAATATCTCCCATATATAAAATCATATTGGCTTTTCAACCATTATTCTATTATACTATAAATTTATGTATTTGTAAATATAAAATCTATAAAATGACGTATTTAAGTGAAAAAAATTTGTGCAGGTTTTAAAGCACTTATCATAAAAGAAAAAGAAAGCAGGTATTTTAAATATGAAAGGCTACAGAATAGCATTTATCCGTCACGGAATGACGCAGGCAAATCTTGACGGACGTTATATCGGTACTACCGACTTGCCGCTGTGCAGAGAGGGTGCTGACCAGCTTTATGAAAAGATAGAAAAGTATGATTACCCGTCTGTGCAAAAGGTCTACACCTCGCCTTTAAAAAGGTGCAAACAGACTATGTCTATACTCCAGCCGAACCGACTTGTGGCTGAGATGCCTGAGCTTCGTGAAATGGACTTCGGCAAGTTTGAGAACAAGACCGCTGATGAGCTTATGAATGACCCTGATTATGAGCAGTTCATAAAAGGAGGACTTGACAATCCTCCGCCGAACGGCGAATCAACAAGAGAGGTCATAAACCGCTGTTATGAAGCTCTGAACATCATCATTTCCGATATGATGTACGAGGGTCTTACAAATGTTGCGGTATGCACCCACGGAGGTCTTATAATGAATATGCTGGCAGGCTTCGGTGTGCCGAAAAGGAAGCCTATGGACTACGCCTGCGATTTCGGCGAGGGCTTTGAAGTCATGGTGACAGCTTCCATGTGGCAGCGTTCAAACGCTTTCGAGGTAATAGGAACATATCCGCCAAAATATGAGGAAATGCCTGATTACACTGTTGAGGATTATTATACCGACTAAGAGGATAAGTAAACAGTAAAAACAGAAACGAGGGGGGAAAAGGCTTGACAAACAAAGAGATAAAACTATCGGCAAGAAAAAATATAAGCCAGAACATGGGAAACTGCGTATCGCTCACGGCATTTTTGTTTGCGGTATTTGTATTTCTTGGTCTGTGCGAGCTTGCCCTTTTTATGCTTTTCAAACGCATCGGCTGGGAGTACTTTTTCTCGTGGCAGGGAATAAAAGATCATGTTTCCGTAAGGCTATTCTGGTTTCTTGACCTCATTGTCATTATACCTTTTGCAGCTTTTGAAATGTGGACTGTCCGCAGATTTTTTGTTGATATTGCAAGAGCAGACAGCTATGTGGGATCGAGGCAGTATATAAACTCACATTCTTATGTATATTATTCTCACACCATGTTTTCTTCCATTATAATTAATTCGCTGAAATTATTTTCCGCAGTACCTTTCGCTATCTCAACCTACAGCGTGTATTATTGGGGCTGGGTATGCAAGCTCAGCGAGCTTACCTCCGCAGGTCTTCTTTGTTTCATGTTCTCACTCGGTCTGTCTGTTGTGTTTTTCGGACTTATGGTGCATTACTGGATATCCCTTGCCCTTGCGCCATATATAATGACTCTAAACCCACGCACCAACATTTTTGACGCCTGCGATCTTTCTGTAAGGCTCATGGACGGTCAGCATGGCAGATATATCTCGTTCCTGCTGAGCTTTGTTATGTATATCCCCGCACTTCTGTTAGTATATCCTGTTTTTATCATCTATCCATATTTCAGACTAAGCTATATAGTGTTTTTGCAGGATATAATGGGAAGCTACTGGCAGGACAAAATGCCGTCAATGATAAAGCGCTGGAGGAAATACAGCAAATGACTGTGACAATAACAAAAGAAGAAAATGAAAAAGCCCTTGAATGTGTACTGCGTTCAAGGGGCTTTTCAAAAAGGCTCATAACAAGGCTCAAACGCACTGAAAACGGCATGACAAGAAAGGGCGTCCTTATCCGCACTGTTGACCTTGTATATGAAAATGACATCATCATGATAAACGAGGGTGACGGTGAAGCTCTTGACCCTAATCCTGACCTGAAAGCTGATATCCTCTATGAGGACAGCGAGGTGGTGGTGTTCTCAAAGCCGCCTTTTATGCCCTGCCACCCGTCAATAAAACATCGTGACGATACGCTGGGAAATCTTTTTGCCGCACTTTATCCAAGCCTCGCTTTTAGACCTGTCAACCGCCTTGACCGCAACACGAGCGGCTGTGTGCTTGTGGCGAAAAGTCAGCGAAGCGCCGCAATGCTCCAAAAAAGCTTTGAAAAGACCTATGTTGGAATAATAAAAGACCTGCCCCACTGCGGCGGGCGTATCTGTGCGCCTATCGCAAGGGAGCAGGAAACTATAATAAAACGCTGTGTGAGGGCTGACGGACAATATTCCGCAACGGATTATCTTGTACGCAAAAGGCTGGGAGATCTTTCTCTTGTGGACTTCTTTCTTGAAACCGGCAGAACGCACCAAATAAGAGTACACTCGGCTTTTATGGGCTATCCTCTCCTGGGTGATGACCTTTATGGCGAGGCAAGCCCTCTTATAAGCCGTCAGGCTCTCCACTGCGAGAAAATGACTTTTCAAAGCCCCGAAAACGGCAGGATAGTGACTGTTACCGCACCGCTTCCCGAGGATATGCTCTGTCTTATGACACCCGACAGGTGATATCCGTTTCAAGCTCCACCGAGCCTAGCACTTCATCAAGGCGGTCGGCATACTTCAGATAGCTTTGCGGATATTTGTGACGGAAAAGCCGCCACACATCAAAAATATCCGTCCTGTTCTCATACAGGGCTTTGTTCCACACCCCTGTGATGTTTTCTTCAAGGCGCTGTTTCACAAGTGCAGCCACCTGGTCTGAGCTTTTCTCGTCACGGATATCAAGAGAAGTGTGTGCAAGAACAGTGAGCTTCAATCTGCATACGAGCCTGCCGTTCTCGTTATCAAGCTTCAGGCTGTGGCTGTCAGAGGTTATCCTAACGTCCATGGGGCTTCCATTATATTCGATCATATCATAATACTGCTCTGCCTTTCCCGTGAGCCACAGACAGCCTGATGCGTCAGCGTGGGAAAGATAGCTCTCAAGCACCGTACCTTTTCGTATAAGGGCGGTCTTTTTTATTTCCAAAAGCGGCTCCTGCTGTTCCGCTGACTTTTCCTCATGGCTCTCCGCAAAATCCCCCAGCGGTTGTTTGATAGAGATAACCGGCATAGCGATATACTGCGGTGATCTTATGCAGGAAAGCAGATCGATAAGGCGGCACTCCACCGTTATGCCGTTTTTCACACCCATTTTTATGACCTGTGTGAAGTTTTCTGAGGACATCGTTCCCCTTGTTAGCTGAACGTTCATAAGCTCCTCTGCGGTATTTTCCGCCAAGCAAAGCTCCACTCCAAGAAAAACATTTTTGTCCTTTATAGCAAAAGAGAACAGCTCCTCCGGAGAGGAAAGATCTATATTTTTATTAAAGCATATTATTTGAAGATGGCCAAAAAAGATCTCCCTGCCTATCTGATACTGACAGCCCTCAATGGCGTCTCGGATACTCCTGCCTTTGCAATTGACAGTCTGTATATTGGACTGGCTCACATCAAGAGGAGTGTCAGAACCCATACTCTGGGTCTTAAAGACCTGCAATGACACATTGTATTCCCCGTTTTCATAGTCAACGCCCATGGCGTGGCAAAGAACACGCTCCTCAATATCCACCTGCCTGCCGAAAGAAGAAAACAACAGCGTCACTGCTGCGATAAAAAGCACAACAACTACCTGTATCTTACGCTTTTTCATCAGATCTCGCCCCCTTTTTCACAAATATCAGGCATAGAAGCGGTATTACGCCTCCGAGAAATATGAGTGGGATAGGGCTGAGCCCTGCGTATGCGATGCTCTCCCACTTGTGAGGCAAAAGCCAAAAGAGCGTTGCCACCGCAGGAATCGCCGCTGTTATTATCACGCCCGATCCAGAACCGAGCTTAGGAAAAACATATCTCAGGCATCTGCCTGAACAATGGAAATATACTCCCAGCTTATATACCGAAAGCATTACCCACACGCCCATAACAGCGGCGTCATAGCGTTCTATTATGGCAGTGCGTGAAAATGCCGCAAGTGCGAAGAATGGCAGTTTTGCAAGAAGAGTGTAATCTCCAAGTATCATTGTGATAAAGCCTAAGACTATTTCAACAAGGGCAAGCCTTGTGAGCAGAAAATACACAGACGTTTTTGCTGCATTGCCCTTTGTTGAGGGTAAAAGAAAAACTATCACTGCAAGATAAGAGCTTCTTGCAAGCTCGCTGACAGCAGAATGAAAAATGCCTTTTCCAACGTTTCTTTCCGCAAGGTGAAAATCAACGAATGTGAAATCTTCAAGAGAGCTTATAACAAGGATGGATGTCACAAAGAGAAAAAGTACAAAAAGCACTGTCCCCGTTTTTCCTATGACCCCAAGGCCTGACATTGCAACATATATCCCGCAGGCGGCAACGCTGAGAACTATCATGAGCCGTGGAATATAATCAGAAAAATAATAATCCATATAATAGGTGAAGGTGCCGATAACATAAAATGACACTGTAAGAAAATATGCAAGATACAATGTACAAACTCCCCTGCCTGCCCACTTTGAACGGCTCACCACAAGGGTGCATGGGTCATCATTAGGAAAGCGCTTGTGGAAAGCCGCCATACCGCATATCATAACTATCTGAAAAACTGTAGACAGCACTGTTCCAAGCATAAGCTCCAAAGCGTTTGCGGTGCTTTCAGGGAGAAATGTCATCATTGAAAAGGCTCTTGTACAGATAAGCATTGCAAAAAACTGCATTGGCGTAAGCTTTTTCATTGGCTTCCCCCCTTTTCGTCAAGCTTGTATTCTTTAATGGTGCTGTGAGTTTTCTCATATGACCGAAAGCTCCGCCTTGAAATAACGTCCTTTATACCCTTTGAGAAAAATGGCGTAACAGGCGCGGTGTAAGATACTGCAAGGTCGTCCATGGAGTTTATATTTATCATCAAAAGCACAGTGCAAAGTGCAATGCCATAAAGCCCCGAGCCGCCGCCCACCAGAATATACACCAGCCTTAATATAGCCGTCTGCTGATAAAGGCTCGGTATAACGAACGATGATGTTGTGGTTATCCCCACCACTATAAGCAGAGGTGCGGACACAAGTCCGCTTTTTACGGCAGCGTCGCCTATGATAAGACCGCCCACTATAGAAACAGTGCTTCCCACAGGCTTTGGAAGCCGCAAGCCTGCTTCTTTCATTATCTCAAATAGAAGCATTAGCACAAGCACCTCCACTGTCAACGGATAAGGCGTTGACTCCTCTGAAACTGCAAGATTCAGAAGAAGCTTCAATGTGAAGACCTCAGGGTGAAAACTCGCCAGTGCAACATACAGACCCGGAAAAGCCACCGCTAGAAAGAACGCAATATATTTCAGCCACCGCATAAAGGTGACGTAAAAAGGCTTTTCCGCAAAATCGTCCATGGTCTGGAAATTTTCCGCAAAAAGCGATGGGCAGATAAGCACAAATGGAGTGCCGTCCACAAAAACACATATCCTGCCCTGATTTAGCCTTGTGCATATCATATCAGGTCTTTCGGAATAAGCCATTTGTGAAAACACTGACGAACCGAAGCCTTCGTCGATAAAAGGTTCGATATATCCGCTTGTGAGAACAGTGTCGAGCTTTATGCCTTTGAGCTGTTTTCTCAGCCTGTCCACAGCGTCTGAGCTTGCCCGGTCGCTCATGTAGACCATGCACACGTCGGTGGAAGAACGCTTTCCTATCTGCATCATCTCAAACCGCAGCGATGGTGTTTTCATTCGTCGGCGCACAAGAGAAATATTAGTTCTTATTGTTTCCGTAAAAGAATCCTGTGCGCACATTATAGTCTGCTCGCTTGCAGGCTCAGAAACCGACCGCTTGTCGTAACCTTGGATACCGTAAACAACAGCCTTTGAAAGCCCCTCCACAAATATGACCGCAAAGCCCGAAAACAAAAACTGTATGACGTCACCATAATTAAAGACCGTTTTTCTCTCGGCGGCAAGCAGGCTTTCTTTTGTCAGGAAGTCGAATACCTGCTCTGAATTGCCCTTTGACTTTTGTGCAGAAAGCTCCATTATAGGTCTGAAAATAAGCTCTGACATTGCGCTCGTTGAGATCATTCCCTCTATGGATACCAACGCACAGCTTACGGAGCATATCTTCACATTCATTATGTTAAGATCCATTGAATTGCCTGTTATGGTGCGAAGGGAAGTCATGGCGGCGTCAATGGTCTTATCTATCTCAGCGTTTTTGTAGTTTCTGAAATCGGGTGTATTCATTTTGTTTCTCCTACATGAAATTTTGTTGTATTTATTATCTGCGGCTGTTATCAGAATATTCTGCATTAAAGCTGCAAAAAATAGCTTTGACCATATTGGAGGAAAACAAAATGCTGATAGTTTTTTTCAGAGCCGTTATACTTTATATACTCATTGTCATAAGCATACGCCTTATGGGCAAAAGGCAGATAGGCGAATTACAGCCCTCGGAGCTTGTTATAACGCTTCTGCTTTCAAACATCGCCACCCTGCCTATCGAGGATATGACTATACCGATGTCAATGGGCATAGTGCCTATATTCACGCTGGTGTGCCTTGACGTTATACTCTCTCACTGCTCGCTTAAATTCAGAGGGCTTAGAAAGCTCATATGCGGCTCTCCGAAAATAGTCGTGACCCGTGGGATCATAGATCAAAAACAGCTCAAAGACCTGCGTTTTTCTGCAGACGATCTTTTGGAGTCCCTAAGAAGCATGGGTATATTCGATATAAACGAGGTACAGCTTGCGGTGGTGGAAACAACAGGCAAGATATCGGTCTATCAGAAAGCACAGTTTCGACCTGTGAACAATGGCGGAATGGGCTTAAAAGAATCTCAGACCGACCCTCCACAGCTCGTTGTCGACAACGGAAGGATAATATATTCCGCCCTTGGTCTTATCGGCAAGGACGAAAAGTGGCTCATGAAAAAGCTAGGAGAAAAGGGTATGCCCCTGAAAGATGTTTACATCTGCACCGCTGACCCCTCAGGGCAGATAGTTGCCATAAGAAAAGACAAGGGCAAGAAAAAAGTATAAAGGAGCAATCACAATGAAAAGATTGACCGCCTGCATTATTATCCTCACTGTCATAGCCGCCATGTCAGTGTTCTCCGTATTTGCGGTAAAAAAAGAAAACGATAAGTTCATAAGCCTTGTGAACGCCGCTGAAAACAGCTACAGAAATGAGGACAGCGACACAGCCCAACGGCTCGAAGAACTCGAAAATGCCTGGAATAAATATTATGTAAGAATATCATATATAGCACAATCCTGCACACTTGATGATATCTCCTATGCAGTGGCAAAGCTCCCCGCCCTATTGGAAAAGAGCTCTGAGGAATTTTTGTCAGAGTGCGAGAGCATACGCTCATGGACAGAGAAGATATACCACACTCAGTATCCTCATTTATATTCGGTTTTTTAATGTAGAAAAATTGTGTCTAAAACGTTATCAAAGTGTATGATTTTTTCTTGCGTTATTGTACAAATCTACAAAAATCATACAGAACAAGGCGGTTTCAAAGAGTTTTTCTTGACTTTTCTTTCTGCTAATATTATACTTAGAATGTATGAATAGGATAAAAAATTTTATCCTGTTTAGAAAAGAAGTATCAATGGAGGTATGAAATGAACACTATCAAGTTTTGTGCTAAGTGCGGAGCGCCAATAGGTCCAGAAGAAAAATTCTGTGGCGGCTGCGGTGCGTCTGTCGCCGAAATGGAAGCCGAAGCAGGCATTTCCACACAGCAGGCAGCACCTGCTCAGGCACCCGTTCAGCAGGCTCAGCCTGTACAGCAGCAGGCTCCTCAGTATGACCAGCAGTATGCACAACCAGCAAACAACTACGCTCAGGCAGCAGCTCCTGCGGCTGCAAAGCCAAATCCTTTTGCTAAGCTTGGCGAATGGGTAAAGGGTCACAAGAAGATAACACTTATCGCCGCTGCAGCTCTTATCGTTGTTATCGTTGCGATCATCATTCTGTGCAACATTCTTAAATATCAGGTGATCGACGCAAAGGATCTTTTCAAGTTTGAATTTAAGGGCATTGACGGCTGTGGCTATGTTGAGGCAGAGCTTAACTGCTATGACAAGAGCTACTATTCAATGGCAGACGCTACAAGCGCTCTCGGCGACCTTGCTGACGAGACAGATCTTGACCTTGGCGACCTTGATGATCTTTCCGACTATGCAAGCTCATCTGACAAGTCATCAAAGGTAAGCAAGTATTTTGCACTTGACAAGAAAACTCTTACAAAAGCATTTAACAAAGCTGATGATTTTACAGAAGCTAAGAAGATGAGAAATGCCCTTCTCAAAACAAATAGCGATGGCGAGTATAAGCTGAAGATCACTTTTGATAAGAAAGCAAACAAGAATCTTAAAAACGGTGACAAGGTAAAATGCACCGTAAAGTACAACGAGGATTCTCTCAAGGACAAGAACATAAAGCTAAAGAACACTGAGTTTGAGGTAACTGTAAAGGATCTTAAAAATGGTGAGGAGATCGACTTCTTCAAGGGCGTTGAGGTCAAGTTCTCAGGCTTTGACGGCAACGGCTCTGCTGACGTTTCATATGACTCAGCATATCCATTTATCTACTATGATTATGACTACAAGTCAGATCTGAAAAACGGCGACAAGTACACTGTTACAGCTAACATAGACGTTTATGGCGCAGAAGAAAGCGGTGACATGACTTGGTTTGAATATGACGACAAGTATTATACATACAAGACAGCCGACGTTAAGGACGGCAAGGTAACAAAGGATTTCACTGTTGAGGGTCTTGAAAAAACTCAGGAGATCGACCCATTCGAGGGACTTGAATTTGAATGCTCAGGCGGTGTTCCATTTGTTAAGCCTTACTCAGTAAAGGACGAGTCTATCCCTGCTGCTCTTAAGGACAATGTTTCTTACTCAGTATCATGCGATGATTATATTGGCATCGGCGGCACATTCAAGGTAACTTGCAGCCCTTATTCCTCACTTGCAAGAAATGGTATCACACTTTCCGGCAAAACTGAAACAAACGATTGGGGCGACACTGTTTATGTTAAGGAAATAACAGTTGACGAAACATTCCCTGCATATGTAACAGCTGACAACGGCAAGGCTGCTATGGACAGCTATCAGTCATATCTCGACGACAAGATCGAAGACATGAGAAAGGATATAAAGGGTCATTACGCTCCATATCCTGCTGACTTTGACGGCAAGGTAACATCTATCGAGTCTTTTGATTACGTTGACACTTATGTTGCATTCACAAACAAGAAGAATTATGATTCTTGGGAGAACACAAATGCACTCTACAATCTTTACAAGATAACTGTAAAGACAGATAAGGAGAAAAAGGCAGTTTCATTCTATGCTTCGATCTACTGCTCAAATATCGTTGCAACAGGTGAAACATTTACTGAAGAGCCTTACTTCTCAACATCTTACTACAACAAAGAAGCAGATTTCAAGAAGAAGGTAATTGAAGCCGAGGGTTACACAACAACTAAGGCTGGTGCGGCTTCAAAGCCTGCAACTGACGATTCTTCATCGGCTGCAGCAAACGAAGCAACAACTACGACCACAACAACAGCAAAGACCGATTCTTCTGTAGCAGAAACAACTACATCTGCAAAGGATAAGGCAACAACCACAACTCTCGTTCCATAAGAGTTAAATAGTGAGAAACACGCCGCGGAAATTTTCTGTGGCGTGTTTTTATGTCCTGACAACTCTTGAAAACCTTGTCAAAATGTGATATAATATTTGTTACGATAATAAAAAAACAGCTCCGAAGAACCGGAGCTGCTTTATGAAACGATCGTTATTTAAGGCACTGTGAACCATTTTCAAAAAGCACTTTGTTGAGCTTTGCCACATCATAGCCTTTGTTTATTGCGTCAATGAGTATGCAATCACGGGTGTTTTTAGGATAAAGCTGAGCTTCACCCGCAAGGGTCAGAAGTCGCTGAACGGTATCAACATCAAGCTTCATTGCAAGTGCGATAGCGATTATCTTATCCTTGCTTGGAAGTCTTGCTCCTGCAAATATCTGATATCCATATATTTGATTTAGCTGGGATATTCTTATGACCTCTATCTTTGTCATCTTTTTCTTTTTCACAAGCTCACAAAGATAACGTGCAAAATCCTGTCTGTCAAGAGAATCCTTATTGTTGCTTAGAAAACTGTTGATATCATCGCTTCCATTTAGCTCCTCCATAAGCTGTGTTGTTTTTTTCATGTCACCAGTTCCTTCCTATAATAATTTATTTTTTACATTTTTACATTGGAGATGAGAAATATGTCACAAAAAAGCTTATATGATTTTGAAACAGAACAGATCGACAAAATGTTCGACTGCAAAAACTATCTATTTAAAAACAGCAAGCACGAAAAAGTCATTTTAGAGAGTGACACAGGTGTAAAAATGGTGCGGCACATTATCTATAAGCCTGCTGACGTTTCTGTATATCAAAGGCTCGCATCGATAAATAATCCATATCTTTGCCGTATCTACGAGATCTCCGAAAGCACTGAAGCGTATACTATCTATGAAGAATTCTGCGACGGCATGACTCTTACGGATTATGCAAACGGCGAAACACTGGCAGAACACGACGCCCTGAACATTACCTGCTCCATATGCCAGGGATTGTATGCTCTTCACAACAGCGGCATCGTTCACCGTGATATAAAGCCTGATAATATTATAATATGTGACGACAATAATGTCAAGATTATAGATTTTGATATTTCTAAAATTTATAAATCTAATCAACGCTCTGACACCCAGACTTTAGGAACTGTAGGCTTTGCCGCACCTGAACAATTCGGTATGCAGCAATCTGACGCAAGAACAGATCTCTATTCTCTGGCAGTGCTTCTGAACGTTCTTTTGACAGGCGAACACCCATCGGTCAAAATGTGCGAAAACAAGAAAATTTTGAAAGTCATAAAGAAATGCCTTTCTATCAATCCAGACGACAGATATAGCACTGCGGAAGAGCTGTACAATGTGCTTAATAAGATCAGGAGAAAACTAAAATATGAAAAAATGTCCTAATTGCGGAAGAATTCTTCATGACGATTCCATTTTTTGCTTTGGCTGCATGAGCGAAATAAACAAGAGGCAAGAAATAGTTCTCGCTACCCCCAAAAAAGTGTTTTTAAAAGCAAAAATAACCACACCAATAATCGCTGTGGCATTAGTATCCGCAACTGTTTTCGGGGTGTATACTTATAATAACAATAGTGATAAGACCACGGCTGTGAAAAAAAGCACACCTCGATCTGCTGCCACTGTCACCACAAATACACCTGTGACAACTACTCTGCCTCCCGTCACCACTGTAATGACTACTACCACAAAAAAGCGTGAGCCTGACAAGGCTGCCCTTGCGTCAGATATTGCAGAAGGGGCGGCATTAGCAGAGTCAAAAGCCGCCGCAGTCACCACCACTACCACTACAGAAAAAGTGACTGAGCCTGTGACAGAGCCTGAGATACAGCAGGATATACCCCAGGAAAACACAGAAGATACTCAGCAGGACGAGCCTGAATATTACTCCCCTGATGGTGCAAGTCAGATGACCCTTGACCTGCTCGATTATGTAAATCCTCTCCGTGAGAAATATGGTCTGAAACCACTCCGTGCAAGCGGACAGCTTGATGAATGTCTGCAAAAGAGCCTGTATCAAATGGACGACTACTGCCAAGGCATTGGCAACGTATACGAACATCTCTCTGAGGTCGGTCTGCCTAACAACAGCAAAATACGACAATTCACAGTAAACAACAGCTGTGTTTCAGACTATGACGAGGCATACACAGAGCTTTTTACTTGGTTAAAAAATAATGCAAGCTTCGGTTTCTCTTACGGTGACAATCTGATCAACGGCTTGGAAGATTACACATATCTTGGTGTTTGCTTTTTCCATGATGATATAGTTCAGGAAAGAAAAGACCATATGTGGAATGACCCAGATAATGATGAATACGAATCTATGCCGCTATATCAATGCTATGTTTATGTTATGAAATAAGCCGACAATATCCGACTTAAATATTTTATGCGATTGTGATATAATAAAGGCAACACAAAACGTAAAAAACAAATTACAAAAAAAGAGGATATTTATGAATAATCAGACTAATAACGAGAATTTATCCCAAGGCACTAATGGCCAGCCTGACGAATACAGCGCTTATCGTGATGAAGAATACGAAAGAATGCGCATTGAAATGGAAAAACGCCGTGCCGAAAGGCGCGCAAGAGAACACAGGCGTGTTATGAAAAACCGTATCATTGCCATAGCAATTCTTTTGGTGATAATTTTTGTGATAGTGAAAGCCTGTGGTGGAAAGTCAGACAACAAGCCTGCTGCTGATTCATCATCACAGACCGAAAGCACAAAGCAGGCGGAAGCAAAGACCACCACCAAAAAGAAAACCTCCGACAACAGCAAAGCAGAAGAAACAAAGCATAAGATAGAGCAGTCAAACGGCATGACCTTTGTTGACGGCATTCTTATCGTAAACAAGACCTACTCCCTGCCATCAGATTATGCACCGGGCGTAAGCACAATTGCACAGAACGCCTTTGACGAAATGGCAGCTGCAGCGGCTCAGGACGGCATAACGCTCTTTGTAAATTCAAGCTATCGTTCATATCAGGATCAGGAATCTCTTTATAACTCCTATGCCGCAGAGCGTGGCACAGAAGCCGCAGACGAGGTATCTTCCCGTCCGGGACATTCAGAACATCAGACGGGTCTGACCTTTGATGTTAACACCACCGAGGACAGCTTTGCAGGCACTCCTGAGGCAAACTGGCTGGCTGAACACTGTGCAGAGTACGGCTTTATTATCCGCTACCCTGACGGAAAAGAGGATAAAACAGGATATGTGTACGAGCCGTGGCATATTCGCTATCTCGGCAAGGAAAAAGCCCAGGCGGTAACAAAGAGTGGACTTTGCCTTGAAGAATATCTTGGTGTCACCTCTGATTACAAATATGCCGAAGATCAGAACTGCTCAAGCCTGAACACTTCCGACACACAATCAAGTCAGGCGGACGGCTATTATCAGGACAACACAAATTATGATTATCAATACTGATACAAACACAAAGCGGACAGCCACAGGAAAGTGGTTGTCCGCTATTCTTTACTTTGTCATACGGGACGTCGAAAACGCAGTCCCCTACAGCCAAATATCCGTTACTTATTTTCTGAGCTTTCTGTGCTATCGGAGCTTTCCAAACTGCTGTCATCATAGTGGACAGGCTCAGTTGTAAGACCCTTATCTCCTGCCTCTACGGCTTTCTCAGTCATATCGTCAACTATGCGTTTGAAAACTTTGAACGCCTTATCATAATTCTCCTGCATAGTTTCCTTAGAGTCGCCCAAAGTCTTAACTGGCACTCTCATTGAAAGATGGATATCATTCGGCATATTCTCGAAGTTAAGCTCCTTTGCCATGATCTCCATGTTCCAGCTCATGCCCATATCATCAACATACTTGTTGTTCGGAAATTCCTTTGGCAACTCAGGAGTCATTATTGACTTGAACTCCTCGTCAGTGTTTGAGTCTGTTATAACAAGTATAGACTCGCCCCCCTGAAGCTGTGCCAAGAACTTAGTGCTGTTCACGTTCTGTTGCTGATAATCGTCGCTGTGAGAATTTAGCGGAATCATAATGACCTCAACATGGACATAACCATTGCCGTCAAGATCGTCCGTGTATTTTTCAAAGAACTCCTCCAGTTCCTCCTGACGTGTTTCCAAGCCATTGTTTGCGATCATAAGCACTGTCAAGTCTGCCTTTTCACGCCTTGCAGCGTCAATAAAAATAAATGCCGCCACCGCTATGATAAATATTGTAAAGATTATCCACACCTTGTTGTGATAAAAGAAATTCTGCACCTTTTCAAAGCCATGAAGCTCTCTTATCTGGTCATGCTCTTCCTTTATGGAAGACTCGCTTTCATCAATAACTCCGCTTTTGAGCTTCATAAGCTCGATACGCTCCTGAGCAAGCCTGCGTTCACGTTCCTTTTCTTCCTGACGTTCACGCTCACGTCTTTCAGCTTCCGCCTGCTCTAAAACCTGCCTTTCACGCTCCTCAGCCTCACGCCTTTGCTGAGCCAGCGTGCGCTCATACTCTGCGTCATCAGCGTCCTCCAACAGACCCTGACCCTCCAGACTTTTGTCGAGCTTTGATATATTAATGTCCTTTTCGTCTTTTTTTGACATATCACTGCCGTCCTTTGCGAGATATTTTATATCATATTAGTATAAACCAATAATATTAACTCCGTATTAACAAAAAAGAGATAGCATTTTCATGAAAAATGTCTATATACAATTAAAGATAAAATGTGTATAATATACATAAATCAAATAAATTAAGTTGTGATAATAACATTTTAGTGGAAAGAGGAGAGATAGCAATGCTTGAAAAGATCATACAGAAAAACACAGAAAAATCAAAGATATCCGAACAGCTAAAAGGGCTGAGAGAACAGCTCACCCTGCTTGAAAACAAAATAAAGACCGCAGGAGTGCCTGTTATAATCACATTTGACGGCTGGTCTGCCGCAGGCAAAGGCTCGATGATAGCAAAGCTCATACGCTCTCTTGACCCACGTTTTTACAAGGTGGTGTCATTTCGTGCGCCAAACGAGCAGGAAAAGCGTATGCCATGGCTGTGGCGTTATTGGCAAAGCCTGCCGAAAAAAGGTGAATTTCTTATCCTTGACCGAAGCTGGTATCGTGACACTGTGAACGCCTTTATGTACGGTGAGATAGACAAGGAAACAAGGGATAAAAGGCTTGATGATATCAGAACCTTTGAAAGACAGCTTACTGACGATGGCTATGTTCTCGTGAAAATTTTCCTGCACATTACCGAAGACGAGCAGAAAAAGCGTATCGAAAAGCTGGAGAACTCCTCTGTTACAAGCTGGCGTGTGGAAAGCCACGATATAAAGAACATGGAAAAATACGATAAGTTTTTCCGCAGATATGACAAAATGCTTGAAAGCACAAACACGGCATTTGCTCCGTGGACTTGCGTTTGGGCAAATGAACGTGCCTCTGCTGAGCTTGAAGTGCTGACAGCGGTCACAAAGGCAGTAAGCACTGCAGTTTCCGCCAAGGAGAAGGGCGAGCATTATATTCCCGAACCACAGTTCGACACCTGCGGATACAATTATCCTGAATATAAAACTATTGAAATGCCTGCTCTTGCAGAAGTGGATATGAACAAGTCCCTTGACGAAGCGGAATATGAGAAAAAGCTGAAAAAATATCAGGACAAGCTTTTCAAGCTGCAAAATCTCTGCTATCAGAAGAAGATACCTGTTATAATATGCTATGAAGGCTGGGATGCAGCAGGAAAAGGCGGAAATATCAAGCGCATTGCGGCTGCCCTTGATCCAAGGGGCTATGAAGTTCACCCTATCGCTGCACCCGAACCGTCAGAGCTTGCAAGGCACTATCTATGGCGTTTCTGGACACGTCTTGAAAAGAATGGTCACTTTACTATCTTTGACCGCACATGGTATGGCAGAGTAATGGTAGAGCCTATAGAAAAGCTCACCCCCGAAGAACGTGTGAACATGGCTTATCGTGAGATAAACGAGTTTGAAAGCCAGCTTCATGATTGGGGCGCAGAGATAATAAAATTCTGGGTGAATGTTGATAAAGACGAACAGCTCCGCCGTTTTAACGAGCGTGAGAACACGCCTGAAAAGCGTTGGAAGATAACCGATGAGGATTGGCGCAACCGTGAAAAGTGGGACACCTATGAGAAATATGTTGACCGCATGATAACACTTACCTCCACAGATATAGCACCATGGACGATACTTGAGGGCAACGATAAAAAATACGCCCGCATAAAAGCACTGAAAACTATTGTGAAACGCCTTGAAAAGCGTTTGGAAAAAGAAGATAAATAAAAAAAGCGGCGAAGCGTAATGCTCCGCCGTCTTTTATTTGCCGTCAGATCAGCATCCGCAGCCGCCGCAACCATTGTCGCAGCCACAACCACCGCAGCCGTTTCCGCAACCGCCACAGCCATTTCCGCAACCGCCGCAGCCACAGCAGAATATGAGAATAAGGATAATGATCCACCAACAACCGCCAAATCCACAACCGTTCATAAATGAAATCTCCTTTTTTATTAAGATTTATAAAGCTGAAGCTTTGCTCCGTTGCTTTATATTACAGTTTATGACGCAGAGAAAAATGTGTTACAAAAAAATCTGCAAGGAGAATTTGTCCTGTGCATAAGAATATAAAAGCGATAAAAATGCGAGAATAACAAGACGCAAAACTGTCAAGAATGTAGCTAAGACAAAGCTTTGTCTTAAACATTTTAAGGGGTGAATTTTATGAACGAACAGTTTTTTGATAGCAACAGCTTTACACCAAGGGCAAGAGAGCTTGTGAAAAATGCCGTCACTCTGGCAGGAAGCTGGGGGCATACTTATATCGGCACTGAGCATATCCTGCTCTCTGCCGCCTATGAGGAGGACTCCACAGCCTGTGCAGTGCTTCTGCGCCACGAGGTCACGGCTCAAAGGATAGAGGAGCAGATAGAATACATCATAGGCAGAGGCACGCCATGCCGTCTTACGAAAAATGACATCACTCCTAACGCTGCCGCTGTTTTAAAAGGCGCAAAAAGGCTGTGCGAGAGCATGGGTGGCGGTATCGCAGGAACGGAATACATTCTTGCTATGATACTCCGCCGCAGTGATTGCTGTGCCTTTGAGATATTGCAGCAGTTAGGGGTGAACTGCAACAAGATGTACAACGATTGCTCATTGTCAGGCAACGAGCCTAATATTTTTTCAGACAGAAATTATCCCAAGCTAAAGACCCTTGAACGCTACGGCAGAGAGCTTACACGCAAAAGCGAGTGCGAAAAATTCGACCCCTGCATAGGCAGAGAAGCTGAAACAGAACGTATCATGGAGATACTCTGCCGCCGCACAAAGAACAATCCCTGCCTTGTAGGTGAGGCAGGTGTGGGAAAGACCGCTGTTGTGGAGGGGCTTGCGAGAAAGATCATGCTTGGAGAAGTGCCGTCTGCGTTGTCCTCAAAGCGGATCTTCTCCCTTGATATAACCGCCCTCCTTGCAGGAGCAAAATATCGTGGGGACTTTGAGGAGCGATTGAAAAGCTGTATGGACGAAGCCGCAAAGGCTGGAAATGTGATACTTTTCATTGATGAGCTTCACAACATAATGGGTGCAGGAGCGGCAGAGGGTGCAATAGACGCTGCAAATATCCTGAAACCACAGCTTGCAAGGGGCGGTCTACAGCTCATAGGCGCAACGACTTTTGAGGAATATCGCAAAAATATTGAAAAAGACTCAGCTATGGAGCGACGCTTTCAGAAAGTGAAGATAGATGAGCCTGATCAAAGCCAGACCTGCCGTATCCTCAGCGGTCTTATAGACAAATATGAACAGCACCACAGCGTTGACATCTCCCCTGACCTTATCCCATATGCAGTTAAGCTTGCCGCAAGGTATGTCACCGACAGATTTTTTCCTGACAAAGCAATTGATATCCTTGACGAAGCCTGTGCCTGTGCGGTCATAGAACAAAGCGAAAATAATTCTGGTGAGAAAATATCAGACGCTTTCAACGATTATGTGAAAGGCAAGCTCACCCGTGACGAATATCTCACCGCCATAACAGAGTGCCGACCAAAGCGCATACCACTTGAAAAAAGGCACATTGACAGCGTTATTTCATCGCTCACAGGCATAAACTGCGCTGATATCGGACAGGACGAAGCCGCAAGGCTCACAGGGCTTGAAGATAAGCTAAGCGAAAGCATTGTGGGACAGCAGACGGCTATAAAGTCACTCTGCTCTGCCGTCCGCCGCTGTCGTGCAGGACTAAAGGGCAGCGACCGACCCATGGGAAGCTTTATTTTCTTAGGGTCAACAGGAGTGGGCAAGAGCCAGCTTGCAAAAGATCTTGCCAAAACGCTTTTTGGCAGAGATAATGCCATTGTAAAGCTTGATATGTCAGAATACATGGAACGCCACAGCGTTTCAAAGCTCATAGGCTCGCCCCCTGGATATGTAGGCTTTGACGAAGGTGGCAGGCTTACCGAACAAATTCGCCGCAAGCCCTACTGTGTGCTTCTTCTTGACGAAATAGAAAAGGCTCACCCTGACATCTACAATCTGCTTTTGCAGATACTAGAGGACGGCTGTCTTACCGACTCCGCTGGCAGGACAGTTTCTTTCTCCAATGTCCTTATAATAATGACCTCGAATATCGGCGTGAAAAAACTTGCCGAAACCAAGACCGTGGGCTTTTCAAACAGCAAGTCAAATGGCGAAGCAAAGAAAAAAGCCATGCTCTCAGAGCTTAAAAGCTTTATGTCTCCCGAGCTTTTAGGCAGGATAGACGAGGTGATAGTTTTCAACGACCTTACCCTTTCCGATATGGAAAACATTACACGCCTTGAAATATCCGCTCTTGAAAAAAGGCTCTCCGAACTTGGCTGTACACTCGCCTGTCAGCCAGAGGTCTACCCTTTTATCGCAAAGCAGGCACTTTCAAAAAGCGGCTCTGCACGAGAGATACGCCACATAATTACCGCCCTCATAGAAAATCGCATAAGCGATATGCTTATCTCCTCCGCCTGCCGTGACTTTTCTGTTTGCGTATCTGAGAACACCTTAACTGTCGCACAGCACCGCAGGCAACTGTGTTCATAGAAATTTTACAAAGTATAGTTGAGGGATATTTTACAAAAGCCCGCCCATATGTTATAATATTTTTATATTGTTGCCCAAGCGGCAAAAGGAGGATAAAAATGTCTGACAGAAAATACAAGCTATATTCCGACTCCACCTGCGATCTGTCGGAGGATATATTAAAAAATATGGACGTGACGCTTCTGGACTTATCTTTTGAAGTAAACGGTGTTGTAAAGAGCAAGAATGACATGACGCTGCCTGAATTTTATTCCCAAATGCGAAACGGAGCAGTAACGAAAACATCGCAAATAGGTATCTCCGACTATGAACAGGCTTTTGAAAAGGAACTTGCCGCAGGCTATGACGTGCTTTATCTTGGATTTTCGTCAGGTCTTAGCGGCAGCTTCAACACTTCCTGCATTGCAAGAGATAGCGTAATGGAAAAATACCCAGAAGGCAAGATAATCTGCATAGACTCCCTCTGTGCTTCAACAGGCGAAGGCCTTTTGCTCATAAAGGCTGACGAAAAGAAAAAGCAGGGTTTTTCCATTGACGAGCTTGCCCAGTGGATCATTGACAACAGGCTTCACCTATGCCATGTTTTCACCGTTGATGACCTGAAATATCTCCACCGAGGTGGCAGAGTATCAAAGACTGCCGCCATAGCAGGCTCTATTCTTGGCATTAAACCGCTTCTCCACGTTGACAACGAGGGACATCTTATCCCAGTTGGAAAGATACGAGGCAGAAAGCAATCCATTGAAAAGCTTGTGGATATGATGTGCGAACGCATGGGAAATTGGGATAATTCCACAGTAGCCGTCTGCCATGGCGACTGCCTTTCAGACGCAGAATATGCAGCCGACCTTATGCGAAGAAAGCTTGGCAAGAAGACCACTGTGCATATCTGCTACACAGGTGCTGTTATAGGCTCACACTCAGGGCCTGGAACTCTCGCTCTGTTCTTTATGGGCGACCAGCGATAAAAATACAATACAAAAGCGGACGAAGCCCGAAAACTTCGTCCGCTATTTTTATATGTGATATCAAAGGCCCTTTGCCTTTTTCAAAGTTATACCATTATCTCCAAGCGGCATAGCGTGGTCAAGTCCAACGAACTTGCCTCCCTCCTGCCAAAGAACTTCCTTGACAAAATCATACTTTTCCTCGTCCCATGTAACAAAATCGTCCTTTACAAGTCCGCCCGTGTCACCTGAGTTTGCATTGAAGCACCAGAAAGTGTGATTTACATGATTGTCCTTTATGAGCTTTCTCATGTAGGTCATCCAAGTTAGGTTAGGCTCTGTCATAAAGCCGCCCCACTCGCCTATAAGAAGCGGTGCGATATCCTGCTTCTGAATGTAGAACCAGTTGTCTTTCCAGCAATCTTTCATAAGGCTCTTGTATGTGTAGTCCCCCTCGAACCAAGGCTGCTGATAAACTGTCGGACCATAGTCGTGCGGCGAGTAAACAAGCTTATCCTGATATTTGCCAAGGTCGATAGGATAGTCCTTTACTCCCCTGAGGTTTCCGCCCCACCAGTTGAAATAGTAATCATCACTGTTGGTGGAGGAATAATCCCCGTTTTTCTTGATGTTCTTAGGGTATATCTCGATACCCTCGACCATTATAAGCACATTAGGATTTTTCGCAAGCACCTTGCTCGCTGCCGTTTCAGCCACATACTTCCAGTTGTTTGCGTCCTTTGAATCATTCCATATTGCCGCAGCGTCACCCTCGTTAGGCTTGCCGTGAGGCTCGTTTTTCAGGTCAAATGCAACGATAGTGTCATTGTCCTTATATCTGTCGGCAAGCCACTCCAAAGCATGGTAATAGTTCTTTACAGTGACCTTGTCAGTATACCACAGATTTACAGTATGACCGCTGGCATTGGTTTCCGCTGAATGGATATCAGGCATTACTTTAAGACCGTTTTCCTCCGCAAGCTTGAGAAAATAATCAAATATCTCAAGGCTGTTCATCGAGTTCAGCTCTTCATTGTATGCGTTATTGTAGTTCGCCTTTGGATATTCGCCCTCCGACCACTGGTTGATAAGCTCCGCTGACATAGGCACTCTTATAAGATTGAAACCGTGGTCTGCAATAGCCTCCACCGATGTCACAAGCTCGCTGTTCCAAAGTCCGTCAAATGTGTTAGTGCCTGTGTTGTAGCCAAACCAGTTCACGCCCGTGAGCCAAACCTCTTTGCCGTCCTTGTCAAGTATCTTGCTTCCGTCTGTGTGAAGCCAATCATCACCCTGTTTAGCCTTTGAGGTACGCTTTAGAAGCTTTTTAACGTCCTTTTCCGTGACCTTTTTGTCATTATTCTGATTATTGTTGTTATTGTTATTATTCTGTGATACCTTGCCCTTTTTAACAGTACACTCCACACCGTTTAGCTTTGCAGACTTAACATTGAGCTTTGTTCCAGTTCCGATATTACAGCCGATAGAGGTCGAACCGCCCTTTGCGATCTCTCCATTGTAGTCAACATTCGTGACCGTGAGTTTGTTGCCCTTGACCTTAAAGTTGCCGTTCCAGCCGTCACAGCTTTTGAGCTGGTCTATTTCAAGCTCCAGCGTCCACTCCTTGAGGGCTTCATCGGAGTTGTTCTCAATGCCTATCTCCATGCCCGTCATGACCTTGTCGCCGTCCTGCCAACTGTTGTCCCCTGAATAGGAGATGATAAAGCCCTTTTCCTTTTTGTCGTCCTTGCTTTCCTGAGAGCCTTCCTCCTCATCATCAGGCTCGTCCTCGCTTTCATCAGCCACAGAGTCCTCCTCACTGGTGTCATCGGTTTCTGAAGCCACCGCAGAACTGCTCTCCGCCTTTGAAGCCGAGCTGTCCACGTCTTTTTTACCTGATGTTGCCACCAGTATCAGTGCAATAACAAGCCCCACTATAACAGCGCCCATGCCTGCAAAAGCGATAATAAGCTTTTTGTTTATGCCCTTTTTGCCCACATTCTCCTGCTGGCTGTTTACGTCTTTTTTCTCATCACTCATAAGCTTTCCCCTTTATTTTTGATTTTTACATATTTATAAGACCGCCGAGTATTACGCCCGACGGTCGAACTTTCTTTTTTTGGCGACTTATTTTACTGACTGGAGTTTCTCGCTAAGGAACTTCTCCTCAAACTTGTCTGACGGCATAGGTCTGCCGAAATAATAGCCTTGTATAACGTCAGTTTCCAGATCTCTCAGGATATCGAACTGCACCTGTTCCTCAACGCCCTCTGCGCAAACTGCTATATGCAGGTCGTGAGAAAGATTAACTATCATTTTAACAAACACCGCAGTGTCAGGATTTTTTGCAATATCATCAATAAACGACTTGTCTATTTTAATGGTATTCAGCGGCATTTCCTTTATGCAGTTAAGCGAAGAATATCCCGTTCCGAAATCGTCCAGTGCTATCTTCACGCCCTTGTCTGTTATATGCTTCAAAAGCTCCTTCATCTTTTCCATATCATGGATAGCAAGACTTTCTGTGACCTCAAAACATATCTTCTCAGGGGGTGCGCCTGTTTCGTCAAAAAGTGTGTCTATCTTGTCAAGGAAATCAGGCTCAATTATCTGACCTACAGACAGATTGATGTTCATTCTCAAATCAAGCCCTGCGTCAGCCCACTTTTTGCACTGTCTGCCTGCGATCCTTATCATGTTCTCGCCCAAGAGATTGATATAGCCAAGTCTTTCCGCCATAGGGATAAATTCGGCAGGGGAAACCTGACCAAACTCAGGTGGATTCCACCTCATAAGCGCTTCACAGCCCACAAGCTTCTTTTCAGAGCTGCTGAATATAGGCTGATAGTACGCCGTGAAATGTGCAAAGCCGTTTGTGATATCCTTGTGCATGAGCCTTTCAAGTTCGATCTGCCTTGAAAGTATCCTGCCGATAGTTTCGTTATAATTTATAGTGCAATTCTTGCCCTGCTTTTTCGCATATGAAATGGCAAGGTCGATCCTTTTAAGAACTGTGTTTACAGTATCGTCAAGCTTTGGGAACTTCGCAACGCCCATTGAACAAGTGCAATAGCAAGTGCTGTTAGCAATCTGCCACTCTGTGTTGAACTTATCATGTATGATCTTGCATATTTCGTCGATCTCGGCCTGATCCTGATCTCTCAGAAGAACAACGAATTCATCGCTGCCAAATCTAAAAACGCTCAGCTTTTTATTCTTCTGGGCAAAATCCACAAAGAATTTACCTATCTCTTTAAGAAGTCGGTCACCATTATTGTGACCATAGCTGTCATTTATGTTTTTGAAATTATCAAGGTCAATGAGCATAACAGTGCTGTTCTCATCGCTTTCAATAATGCCCTGTATACTCTTATCAAGACTTAATCTGTTAGGAAGACCTGTGAGATTATCGTAAAAGACCTGCTTTTCGATGACCCTCTCATAATTTATCTTTTCTGAGATATCATTAAGTGTGCAAAGTCTGATAGTTCTGCCGTCATGCCATTTTATGAGTTTTTCCGACACGTTGAACCATTTGTTCATGATCTCGGAATAATAATCTCCTCCAAAAAGCAGTCCTTCCTTATGAGCAGGAAGCTCACACCAAGTCTTGCTGAAAACGTCATTTTCCTTTTTGCCGACCAGTTTCCCCAAATACTGTTCAAAGCTCTTGCTGGCAAAAACTATCTCACCACTGTCCTGTGCCACTGCAAGCACATAGGAATTCATATTATCCATAACGTCAGTAAGCGTGCGAGTAGTGCTTTCAGCATGTTCAGCCGCTCTCCTAGTATGGAGCATGCCAGAAAGTATATATGTCAGACGTGAAGCTAGCTGTATCTCCTCAAGGGACCATACTCTCTCAGGATCAGAGGACAAAAGATTGAAATATGCAACATACTTATTGGTGTCCTTGACAGCACAAGTGAGTGAACAAGGATACACCACCCCACGCAGGGATATTTTCTCCACATCTCCATTCGGATGAGCCTTATCCGCAACGTGGATACCAGTTTGCATAAGTGCTTTTTTCATTGCATTGTATCTATTTCTATTAAATTCTTTATCAAAAGCATATACAGTATATTTATGTGTATCAGCGATCAATTCATAACTCAAAGGTTCTGAGTTTTCATAGCCTGAAACTGTTACCGTAGCCGCATTGACATAAAGTGCAGAGCAAATACTTTCGAGAAAATTCTTGCACACATTATCAAATCTGTCATCGCTTTCAAGTATTTTCAAAAAGCTCTCGAACTTTTCGTTATAGGTCTTAGCTGGTATTTCCATACAAACAGCCCTCCTCTGCTTATATAAATACGTCTAGCATTATTATAACATATTTTCTGTAAAATCACAAGGGGAATTATAGAAATTTATTTATAATGCACAAAACAAATGACCAAATTTATATATTATTAAAAAACAAGCCCCGTAGTTAAGCTTAAAAAAAGTTTAACTGACGGAGCAAATGTGACCGAACCGATAAGCCGAGTTTTGTCGAGTGCGATAATCTATCTGGACTGTACGTCGCCGCACAGCTCTAGCCACCTATAGCCCCAAGTCTGACGAGCAGCCATTGACTTGCAAGCTACCATTGGTGTTGCATCGGATAAGGTTTACATAGCAATGACGTCTCCGCCATTCTGGTGGGCTTTTACCCCACCTTTCCACCCTTACCAACAAAAGTTGGCGGTATATTTCTGTTGCACTGGCTCTAAGGTCACCCTCGGCTGACGTTATCAGCTATCCTGCTCTATGATGCTCGGACTTTCCTCATAAACCTAGAACGTTTACGCTATCGCATAGCTCGCTCACACTATGATTATATCACATGAATGACGAAATGTCAAATATGCCTTTAACACAAGCAGCCCACAGAGCTGTTGTCTGTGGGCTGCAAAACGCCAGAGCCGACATCGGCAGTCTGATACTCTGCACTATTTCTTTGTTGTAACTGTCTTTACAGCAGACCATGCACCGTAATACTTTATGCCATTCACTGTGGTATAGGTTCTTACTCTTACATAGTATTTTTTATTTCCGCTAAGCTTTGAAACTGTTACTTTATCTGTCTTATTGCTTGTTATTACCGTTTTCTTTGCTCCGCTGAATGAAGAATTTGTAGCATACTGTATCTCATATCCTGTCGCATGACCCTTTGCGGCATAGTCGATATAGAAGCCCTTGCTCTTAGCTGTAAGCTTCTGTATCTCCTGCTTTGCAGGGTTTATCACGAAAGTCCTTGTTATAGTTCCTGCATATAAGCCCTTTCCAGTTATGACAACAGTTGCTTTTCCCACGTTCTTATTATTTCTGTATGAAACAACATAATCAATGCCCTTTCTAAGTGCTGTACTGCCAAGCTTGACAGTCACGGACGGCGTTTTAAACTTGGCGTCAAAAGAATAGGTCGCAATCGAAAGTGATACAGAGGCAGAAGAAATGCTCTTTGGAGAAAGTGCAGGGATATCAGCTGACTCGACAACTGCCCCACATACCATGCAGCTTCTGTGCTTTCTTCCTTTTACGCCCACAGCCGCAGCCTTGTCTGTTATCCAGTCGCCTGCAACGTGACCCTTGGCCTTTATTTCTGTCTGTGCCTTTATGACCTTTCCGCATACTGAACAGTGTGAACCCTCTGTTTTGCCAGCGGTGGTGCAAGTTGCCGCAACAGCTTTGTCTGTAACGATAGTATGACCCTTTGCCCCAACGTAACCTTCCTTGAAGCTGTCATGGCACTCCATACACTCAACAAGCGTGTAGCCGTCTGTTTCACAGTCTGCCGCTACAACTGTTCTCTTGTAAACATGTCCCTTGGTCTTTATGACCTCTGTATATGTATCCCCACAGCGTGTGCAGGTAAACGTTTTTTCTCCGTCTGTTTCGCAGGCTGGCTTTACTGTCTGTGACGTATAGTCATGACCAAGTGGTGAAGTGAAATTATCCTTGTATATATCACCACAGTTTTCGCAAGTATGGAGCGTATAGCCACCCTTATCGCAAGAAGCCGAAACTATCTTATCGTTGTACTTATGACCTGTTGCATTGATCACCTTGCTGTAGCTGTCACCGCATACAGAACAAGTAAACTTTGTATAGCCGTCATTATCGCAGGTCGGCTTTACTACCTCTGAAATGCCATATGTATGACCCAAAGCTTCCAGCTTTTCAGTATACACATCTCCGCAATCTGCACAAGTGAACGTCTTTACTCCGTCTGTATCGCAAGTTGCTTTCTTTGTTACTTCTGCTGAATAGTTGTGACCTTTTGCCTTTATCACTTCTGTGTACTTATCACCGCAATTTGCACAGGTATATGTGATAACCTCATCGTCTGTACAATTTGCTTTCTTTGTTACCTCTGCGGAATAATTGTGTCCCTTTGCCTTTATCACTTCTGTGTATTTATCTCCGCAGATCGCACAAGTATATGTGATAACTCCGTCGTCTGTACAGTTTGCTTTCTTTGTTACCTCAGAAGCATAGATATGACCTTTAGCTTTTATTACTTCGCTATAGCTGTCACCGCAAGTATCGCAAGTGTAAACACTAACTCCGTCTGTATCGCATGAAGGCTGCTTAACTGTCGTCTTTGTATACTTATGTCCTGTAGGAGCGGTGAAATCATCCTTGTATGTATCTCCGCAGTTTGCACAAGTATGGAGCGTATAGCCTCCCTTATCGCAAGAAGCCTCTGTTACTACGTCATTATACTTATGACCCGTTGCAGGTATCTTCTCTGTATAGCTTTCATTACATTCTGTGCAAGTGTATGTAATAACTCCGTCCTCTGTGCAAGTTGCTTTTTTTGTTATCTTTCTTGTGAGATAGTGCGGTACTATAACATTAGGCTCATCAGCCGTGCCACAGTAAACAACATTTGCGCCGTCTGTAGCAGTGATATAGTAGAGTATCTCCTCGTCTGTGACCTCATAAGCCGCAATAGTTGCCTTGTAAACCGAGCCTGTGGTATTTCTCATATCAACAGACTTCCAACTGTCGGCAGACTTATTTTTATAGTAAAGCGTTGCTCCCGCAACCTTAACATTATCCGTAATATCAGCCGTTATAGCTATAGCCTTGTCTGGCGTCAAAGTTTTCACAGGGGTGTGTACAATAACAGGCGGCTCACCCTCTAATGGACAACAGCTTATAACGTTTGAAGCCTTTGACTCGTTAAGGTCAGTATCCACCACTGTGAAATAATAGTAATAATCTGTGCCTGCCCGAACATTTTCGTCAATGAACGAAAGCTCGTCCGCATTAAGAACAGACTTGTTCACTCTTGTGAAATTCTGCTTCTCAGGCTTTTTGTCAGCATCATATTTTGTTGCTCTGTAAATATTGTAGCCTGCAAGGGTATCATAATCGTCCTGCATCCAGCTAAGAAAGTTCTTGCCAAGCTGACCCTCGCCTGTGAGTGACATAGACTGTGCCGAGCTGTTTGTTATCTCAAACTTAAATCTGCCCCAATCTGTACCTGTGACGAGCCACTTATCGTCAGCCGCCGCAGCTCCCTTTACACGGATATACATTGTGCCAAGGTCGATATAAGGGTCTATCTTGAACTCGCTTACCCATTCACGGGCGTTCGCCCAATCGCCCGATACTGCGAAATCAGTATAAGGCTCGCTTCCTCCGTATGTCACCATAGGCTGAACATCAGAAGCCATATCACGATTGAACTTAACGTGCATTTTAACTGTCTGTGCACCGCTGACCTTGTCTATCCTGTTGCCGTCCTTATCAGTGAGATAAGCCTCGGTGACGAATGGGTAGATTTCCGACATATCGTCATCAAGTGTGAGATAAGGCTCTTGGATAAGGTCATTCTTTGTTACGTCCCAGTCAGCGTCAAGGCACTGTACCTTTACAAGGTCGGGATTCGTAGTACCCCAGTAGTTGCTGGATATGTCATAGGTGGTACGTCCGTTATAGTCTTTTGAAGCATCAAATGAACCGATTGCTCTTATATTATCATAATTATTAAGATAAAACGAATTAAGAATGGCATTATTTGCGAACAGTGGATTATACTTATCTGATGCCCCAACTATTATTGACGGTTCATCATCTTTCTTACCGTGATAATTAAGTGCTACATTTTTTTCAAAACGATCATAAGGATATACTCTTTGGTTGTCATAATTGTCAAAAAGAGTAGTTGTAATGTCATAAGCACATATACCGTAACTGTTTCGAGATTTCATACTCATATTAGAGAAATGAGAGTTCGCAATACTTTTGGCAAAAAGCACTCCATATCTAAATGAATAGCTATATGTAAAATTACAATGATCTATTATAGTAACATTAAAAGGCTTACCTGCACTCAAAGAATACGGATCACTAGCATAATAAGTCGCATTATATATATTAACATATTTTAATGACGCATATTTCTTATCATAATCATCATCAACCAGCCCACTATCTTTGAAATCAATATAAGAACCCGTTCCGGTAATTGTCACTGCCTTATCTTCAAAACCTTTGCCTGGATACATCTCAATAGGCTGTTCTTCTGTACCCTCGGCAATAAATCTGCCCTCTACCTGCAAATAAACGTTGGCATTTGCACCATACTTATTATTAGGGTCAGCAGACCAGAACTGTATCCTTGTGCCAGGCTCAACTGTTACTGTTACGCCCTCAGGGATAAGCACATTGTTTTCAACTATCCAAAGCTTATCGTTTGTAAGGGTCATATCCTCATTGATTATTCCGCTGAGTGCAACGCCATTTTGAACAGTCAAGGTATAGCTTGCAGATGAGCTATACAAATTGCCGTCACGTTCATCAAGACCGTTCTTTGCAGTTATAGAAATATTAAAAGTTATCTGAATATCATTAGGCGTACCCTCTTTTATCTTAAAACGGATAGGGTTTGATATGCCTGTGAGTTTTTCATCTGTATATGTAAAGCCATTATTTACAGAAGCAAACGTACCCACATCTGACAGTTTGACTTCATCATTTATGAACTCAACGTATTTGTTTGCCACGCCGCCGTCTGAGATTGCGTCAACTTTTACAGTAACATCAGTTGCCGCACCCCACCTGTTCCATACCGCTACACCCATGTCAATAGTTTCACCGGGCTGTGCAATGCCGTCGCCATTATTTGCAGATGAAACATCTTGATAATCAAGAGTGTAGACTTCATCAAGTGTCAGATTAGGATGTGCTTGTCTTGTTAAGCTATCACGGATATTAAGTTCAGGATAACTACGAAATCCATATGCCCTGCTTGTAGTGGCACTGCAAAGCTGACCCATTATATATCTTGAGCTATACTTTGATTTATCTGTATACTTGCTTCTGAGTATCGCCGCTGCCGCCGCAACATTTGGTGTTGCCATTGACGTACCGCTCCAACAAGCATATCTGTTGCCAGGAAGTGTGCTATAAATATTAACACCAGGGGCTGCCATTTCATATTCGCAATTTTGTCCCTCTAAGTAGTCCCAGTTTGAAAAAGAAGCAAGGCTCTTATTATTGTCAGTTGCCATTACGCCAAGTACATATTTATATCCTGCTGGATAGATATCTTCTGTATTAAAATAGCCTGCATTAATTGCGTCAGTTGTCGGCAAGCCGTCATTACCTGCCGCCGCAACGAGAACACAGCTTGGGAAAGCGTCCTGCAATGCGCTTTCAACGAGATATGACCTGCCTGTTCCACCGAAGGACATATTGATAACGTCTGCGCCATTGTCAGCGGCATACTTTATCGCCTTGGCGATATCCGAGCTTGCAAAGCTTCCGTTCGCCTGACCTGCCCTTACGCACATTATCTTTGCACCATATGCAACACCGACTCCGCCGCCATTGCCAGGTGTCATTGCGATTATGCCTGCAACGTGTGTGCCGTGACCATGCTCGTCCATAGGGTCGCAATCGCCGTCAACAAAGTCTACGCCATGAACATCGTCAACATAACCATTGCTGTCATCATCAATGCCGTTGCCGGGTATTTCGCCCTCATTCACCCAAATGTTGTCTGCAAGGTCTTTATGGGTATAGTCAACGCCCGTGTCGATAACAGCCACAACAGTACCTTTGCCGGGAGCTTCCTTTTTAGCAGGATCAAAACAATCTTTCCATACGCCTGTTACGTCCATGCAAGGGAAATGAGTTTCAGCGTTTATTTCCTCGTCGGTTGCCGCAACAGTTGTTGTGTCTGTCTTTTCCCACACAAAGTCAGGCTCAGCCGACAGAATGTTTTCATTGTCCGACAGCTTGTCCACAGTTGCCCAAACGTCCTCCGAGGTGGTCGCTTCATAGAACGTCTTATAAGGGGTCATGCCGTCCTTTTCGTCAGTGTTTTCTGCCTTTGTTTCAAGAATAAACTCAACGTCTTTCAGATCATACTCGGCGCAGATATCGCTGTCATCATCAAGATAAGCCGATTCTTCACCCTCTGCATGATAAGAAAGCACCGAGAACAGCACTTTGCCAGGAGTTATCTCCGTGCTGTCACGATATTCCTGTTCAGCCTCCATATCCGAGATAGGGTCATAAGCGTGCTGAGTTTTGTCAGCCTTGTCTGCACTGCTTTCTGGCTGCTGTGCCTTGTTTTCTGACTGCTCAGTACCGCTATAGCTCTCTGCATCAGCCGTTTTGCCGCTTTCTTCAGCCGAAGCTTTCACCACAGCATTTTCGTCATACAACACACCACTCAATGCAGTGGATTGAAAACTCAATCCCAAACACAGAAGCAATGCTACTATCTTCTTACTGTTCATAATTTTTCCCTCCCTAACCTTATTTTATTTTGTATTTTAACTATAACTAATTATCGTTGTATTCATTATAGCACATTAAAAATCAAATTTGTTAAGCTGTCAGCTTAGTTAAACGTTTTCGGAAAATATTTTTTTATTTTAACAATTATTTTGTTCATAATATTTCTCTATGCACTGTTTACAATTTACAAAAAATCTGATAGAATTAAAATAACCAAATCAAGGGAGCGTAAAAAATGAGAACTTGTCCTCACTGTGGCAGCGAGCTTCACGATGATTCTACTTTCTGCTTTGCCTGTATGTCCATCGTCAACGAGCGTAAAGAATTACTTATAAAGGTAAACACGTCACGCAAAAGAACCATACCAATGGTTTGTGTTGCAGTCGCTATCATAGCCGCATCGTCAGTGTTTGCCGTTGTCAGCAAGAAAAACAATGCCGTAGAAACTAAAACACCTGAGCCTGCAAAAGCTGTGACAACTTCTGCCACTGTAACGACCATACCGCAGACAACGACTGCCGCCACAACAACTGTACCTACAACTACCACCGCACCTGCACCAACGGCAGATGAGATAGACATAATTTCAGGCGGTATTAGGCAGGCTTCCACAGGCACAGCAGGAACTACTACCACTACAACAACCTTGCCTGAAGAAACTCAGCCTGAAGAAAATAATGGTGAAAATCAGCCTGATGAAAATAACGTTCAGCAGGAGGATAACACAGCTCCAGCCGAGCCCGAGCCGTCATATTATTCCGAGGACGGAGCAGAAGAAATGACTATCTACTATCTTAAATATATAAACAATATCCGTGAAAGCTATGGTCTTAAACCATTCAGGGCTTGCGGTCAGCTAGACAAAGCAGTGCTTGACAGTTTGCATGCAGAAAAAGATACAGCTACTACAACTCATATCGAATTAACATCTGACCCATATTCTGAACTTGCAAATGTTGGTTTGCCGTTGAACAGTGAGATAACATTTGTTTATGGCTGGGGCTTTCACTATGATGAAGGGCAAGACCCATTAAAAAAATGTCTTGAAGCCTTACATCAAGACTTTCCAAATGACAATTTCAATGATAATGACCTTGCGCATGGCATGAATGATTATACCTATCTTTCAGTAGTCTACTATCCCGACCCACTTATGGATAAGAATGCCAAAGAAACTGCAAACGAATGGTGTCCATATGACGGACAAAGATATGGGATAAGGATATATGCAATGAAATAATGCACGGCAAAATTCGCTATATAGAAAGGAGCGTAAAAAATGAGAACTTGTCCTCTATGTGGGAAGTGAGGGCGAGATCGATACTTGGAATGAAATAACATTGGATAAGCTAAAAAGCAACATCAGCGACGTTGGACTTCCCTCAGACAGTGAATTTATAAGGGTAAGCTATGTAAAGACTGGATTACAAATATTTCGGTTGCGCAATATATGATATGTGTCGTAGCCAGCTAAAACCTAACGGTGATTATTCATCCTCTTCCGAATACGTCTGCGAAATTTGGCTGATGAAATAAGCAAAATTAAAGTTTACAAATCATCTTATAATTAGCCTTGATATATTGTTTACAATTCACAAAAATTATGCTAAAATAAACGTATGCTTTTAAGCTCTTAGCTTTATCAGTAAATAATATAACAAGGAAAAAACATCTATGAAGTTCAATATCAAAAAGGTCGCAGCCGCATTTTTAAGTGTGGCAATGCTCACCACAGGCTCGGCTCAGCTTTCTGTTTTTGCACAGCAGACGCTTAAATATGAAGCCGAAAACGGCACTTTGGGCGGTTCTGCCTATATCCAAACAGACAGCTCCGCATCAGGCTCTAGGTCAGTTAGTTTTTCAGACTCAAGCTGCACATGGTCACAAACTGTTACAGTCAGCGAAAGCGGATACTACAAAATAAAGCTTTACAGCCGCGGAGAAGGCTCGAATAAGATAAACAACCTTTCTGTAAACGGCTCAAATGCAGGCACTTTCAGCAGTGCAAACGGCTCTGCCTATAAAGCGTCCACAGTAAATGGTATTTATCTCAAAAAGGGTCAGAACACTGTCAAAATAACAATGTCGTGGGGATATTTTACTCTCGACTACATAACCATTGAAAAAATGAGCTCTTCAAATGCCTACACCGCCGCTGAAAATCTCGTTGACCCATACGCTTCACAAAGCACACAGCGCCTTTACAGCTATATGAAGGACGTTTACGGCAAAAAGGTCATAACAGGACAGTATTGTGACGGTGGTCTTAACGGCACTGAGTTCAAAGCTATAAAGTCCGCCACAGGTCAGACCCCTGCTATGTTGGGTCTTGACTTTATGCGCTATACTCCATGCCGTGTCCAGAACGGTGACACCTCCGACGCTGTCGAAAAGGCTATCGAGTTTTCACGGGCAGGAGGAATAGTAACATTCTGCTGGCATTGGAACGTCCCTGACAAATATCTTCTCTCAGGTACAGACGGCGGAAATCCACGTTGGTGGGGTGGTTTTTACACCAAAAACGTTGACCGCTCAAAGTTCTCGCTTACCAAAATAATGAACGGCTCAGACCCTAAGGGCTACAACACTCTTATGAGCGACGTTGACGAGATTGCCAAACAACTCAAACGTCTTTCTGACGCAGACGTTCCGGTACTGTTCAGACCGCTCCACGAGGCAAGCGGTGGTTGGTTCTGGTGGGGTGCAGATGGCTCGGAAGCCTACAAAAAGCTTTGGCAGGCAATATATGACAAGCTCACGAATGAATACAAGCTTGACAATATCATATGGGTATGGAATGGTCAGGCGGCAAATTGGTATCCTGGCGACGAATATGTTGACATAATCGGAGAGGATATCTACCCAGGCACAAGAGATTATTCAGCCCAAAGCTCAAAATATCTTGAAGCCACAGACTATTCACCAAACGGAAAAATAGTTGCCCTTACAGAAAACGGCTGTCTTTTCGACCTTGACAAAGCCTTTGATGCAAACACCGCATGGTCATATTTCGGCACATGGAGCGGTGAGTTTTGCATATCAAGCTCTGAGAAATATACCGAGAAAAGTATGTGGCAAAAGGTCTATAACAGCGACTATGCTGTGACACTTTCAAGTCTGCCCGACCTGAAAAGCTATCCTATCAGCAGTGACAATACACAGATAACTCTTGACTCCACGTCAAAAGAAGTCACATACGGCGACAGCATTACCCTAAAAGCCAGCGTGACCTCAGGCACTCCTCAGACAGTAACATGGAAAAGCTCCAACACAGCCGTTGCCACAGTAAAAAACGGTGTTGTGACTGCCACGGGCAAAGGCACAGCAAAGATAACAGCCTCCCTGCCTAACGGAAGGTCTGCCGTCTGCACTGTAAAGGTCACCACAAAAAAGCTTCCAACATCAGGCTATTCCTACGCAAGCACTGCACAGTACACAGGCAGTGCAATTATTCCGACAGTCACTGTTAAGGACGGAAGCAAAGTTCTACGTCAGAACATCGACTATCGTGTGATAGTCACGAACAATGTTAAAATTGGTCACGCTAACATCACTATCTCAGGCATGGGCAACTACTACGGCAGTTATTCCGCAGGCTTTGACATTATCCCTGCCAAGCAGACCATACAAAAGCTTGAAACAAGATACAAAGGCTTCTTTGTGGATTGGGCGCAGAAAGGCTCTGCCACAGGCTATGACATTCAGTATTCCACCAGTGCAAACATGAACGGTGCGGCTTCCAAACACCTCACTGCCAACAAGCCAGATAACCTGACAATAAGCGGTCTGACAGCCGATAAGACATACTACGTCCGTGTGCGTTCCTACACAAACGTTGGAAGCAAGACTTATTATGGTCCATGGTCTGACATAAAAAGCATAAAGACCGCAAAATATGATATTACAAAAGCTTCCGTTTCTGGCATTTCCACCAAGGCATACACAGGCAAGGCTATAACGCAGAACATTACTGTGAAATACAACGGCACTGCCCTGAAAAACGGAACTGATTACACAACTTCCTACTCAAACAACAAAAAAATCGGCAAGGCAATTGTCAAGATAACAGGCAAAGGCAAATATGGTGGCATTATCACAAAGACCTTTACCATAAACCCTGCCAAGCAGGAGATACAAAAGCTTACGTCTAAATCCAAAGCATTTTTCGTGGATTGGGCGCAGAAAGGCTCTGCAACGGGCTATGAGATACAGTATGCAACTAACTCCAAGTTTACAAACGCAAAGAAAGTCACCATAACAAACAACAAGACCGACAAGACCACAATTTCCAAACTTAGCGGCAAAAAGAAATATTACGTTCGTGTCCGTTCCTACACGACAGTGAACGGCACAAAATATTACGGTGCATGGTCGGTTTCAAAGAGCGTGACTACAAAAAAATAAAGAAAAAGTGATTATCCATAGCAAAATAGAGGTCTGGCTCAAACGTCAGACCTCTATTATTTTTTATTTGCACACAAAAACACCCCGTATCATAAGTGAAATTCTCCCCTTTTGTTAGACAATGTGGTATAATAGAAATATACCAATAAAAAATCTAACGAAATGGTGCATTTTTATGCCAAAAGGACAGCCGAACAAAAGATACACGCCGGAATTCAAAATCAAAGTAGTGGAAACAATGCCCCCTGAGCCACAATGCTCAGAAGGCTTTGTTTTATATTTGGCCGAAACAGCTATCAAGAACATTTTCAGACAAATTCAAACAAGTGCCTGAAATTCAATGATTGTCTCTTTCGGATCGTCAGTAACAGTTACATCTATTTTAAATTGCTGTATCATTATTCCTTTCAATTTTATGTTGTTAAACTTGACGTATTCCAAAAACATTTTTATGAATAAATCCCTGTCAGCGGTATAATCCTTAAAATATGCACATAGATATTTTCCCGCAGGGAGCACACAGAAATGTCTTGAATTCTTCATTTCTTCACCGCACATTATCATGGTGTGCCAATTATCCATATTTTCCATCTCGGAAATATCATCAAAATCCATATAAAAGCCTATTCGGTCTGAAGCCAAGATCGGCGCAGTTTCGTGAAGATGACTTTCTAGGTGCATAAATTCAAGTGCAACGGATTCACCACTTTTATCAGATTTATTGAGCTGTGATATGATAAATCGCTCTGGAAAATCCTCAAAAGAAAACTTCTCCAACTCGATATTATTGTCGATAACCTTATCAATGAAATCTATTTTTTCTTTGATAGTCTCCGCCAGCCTTTGTTTGCTACGTATCTCCTCTTCAAGAAGCTTATAGTGTTCTTTCAGCATATCCACAGATTTTTTCATATTTCTCTCCGTGAAATATCCTTTTATCTCATTCAGCGAAAAATTTAGGCTGCGCAGTTCAAGTATCGTGCCAAGCTTCTCATATTGCTGTGGATCATAGTATCTGTACCCCGTATCAGGGTCAACATAATCAGCCTTGAAGATCCCGATACTATCGTAATACCGCAGTGTTTTTGAAGAAATACCTCGTCTTTGACCCATTTCTTTTATGGAAAGATATTTCTTTTTTTGTTCCTGGTTCATAATGAATACCCCTTTTCGTCAGCAAACTTCTATTCAAGCGCCATTTTGCCCTCTTCATCAGTTCTGATCTTAATTACATTTTCTACCTCATATACAAAGATCTTTCCGTCACCGATATTTCCGCTGTACAGCACACGCTTTACCGTGTCTACCAAAAGTCCAAGTGGAACTGTGCTGATAACGATCTCGACCTTTATCTTCGGGAGCAGATGTGACTTTGCTTCCGAGCCACGATAATAATCGGTGCTGCCCTTTTGTATTCCGCAGCCATTGACATTTGTTACGGTCATACCGGTTATATCTATCTCGTCAAGTGCGTCTTTCAGCGACTCAAATTTCGAGCTGTTCATAAGTATAACTACCTTGCGTATCTTTCCGTCAGCTTTATACGCTGAACGATCTATAGGCTTTGAGAGGTCTATCTGTGTAACACTCTTGGCATTTCCGTCTGACAGATCTGAAATAAGATCATCAGTCACAATGCCCTGCCAACCATGCTCTGAGCGGTCAAGACCCATTATCTCAGCCTTTTCAGAAACTCTGATACCTACTGTATGCTTAAGTATAACGAAAAGTAGCGTCATTGCAGCTAATCCGTATACCGCAACAGACAAAACTCCAAGTAGCTGCACGCCAAGAAAGTTAAATCTACCTGTATAGATAACGCCCTTTTCTACAGAAAATACACCTGTCATTATTGTGCCAAAAGCTCCGCAAAGGCCATGAACTGATATTGCGCCAACAGGGTCGTCCACCTTGCAGATATGGTCGATAAACTCAATGCCATAGATCATAACAAAAGCTGCACCTACGCCCACGAGAAGCGCTGCATAGTGTGGAAGCTGATCCGCACCGGCTGTGACGGCAACAAGACCTGCCACAATGCCGTTTAAGGTCATCGTTATGTCTGATTTTCCGTATCTTACCCATGTAATTATCATTGCAGATACGGCACATGCTGATGAAGAAAGTATAGTGTTCATAAACACACTGCCGATAGCTGCAAGGTCAAATCCGCTTTCGGAAGTCACTACCGAGCCGCCGTTAAAGCCAAACCAGCTTACCCACAGTATAAACGCTCCAAGAGCCGCCAAAGGTATATTCTGACCCAGTATAGCCCTTGACTTTTTCTTTTTGTCATATTTGCCTATTCGTGCGCCTAGCACAGCGGCGCCTGCAAAAGCAGCAGAACCTCCCAAGAGATGTACGGCAGTTCCGCCCGCAAAATCGTGGAAGCCAAGCTGAGCAAGCCAGCCATCGGCGTTCCATATCCAACAGCCGCTTATAGGATAAACAACTGCACTCATAACTGCGGAATAAATAAGATATGACTTGAAAGCAGTTCTTTCTGCCATAGCACCTGAAACTATAGTAGCAGACGTTGCGCAGAAAACTAACTGCCACGCCATAAATACAGGCTGTGGAATAGTTTGTGAAGCAGCCGAATAATCACCGTTAGAGAAAAGATCTATCACGCCCACAACGCCTGTTGTTGCACCAAACATTATGCCAAATCCCAAGATCCAATAAAAGATCGAGCCGACCGCAAAATCCATAATGTTTTTCATGATAACATTACAGGAATTTTTCTTTCTTGTAAAGCCTGTTTCAAGCATTGCAAATCCCGTCTGCATAAAAAACACAAGCACGGTGCATATGGCAATCCAGATCGTATCCGCTGACATAATCATAAGATCAATCCTTTCAGATAACATCACTGCGGCATAGTATTATAAATGCCGCAGCGTGTATTATTTTAATTGTTCAGATCATTTGTTTACCTGAAAATCAGTATAAGAGAAGTTCCAGAATGACTGAGGACTTGGAGTAAATGTAAACTTATCGCTGACAGCGTAAACCGACTCGGGCACATAAAGTGGGATATAAGCACAATCATCAGCAGCTATCTTTGAAGCTTCAATAAAGTATTCTACTCTCTTACTATCGTCAGTTGTTTCGTAAGATTTATCAATAAGTGCGTCAAAGTCTGCATTCTTCCACATTGCCTGATTTGCACATCCCGGTACTGTATTTGAGCTGTGGAACATTGTTTTCAGATTGCCCACAGGGTCGAGATAGTCAGATACCCAGCTAGAGCCAAACGCCTGATATGGTCTGTTGCCGTTTTCATCTTCATTAAAGCCGTACAAATAGCTGAACATATCTGCTGAAAGTATCTCCTTGATATTCATTTTGATACCGATCTCACCAACCATAGATTGAATAAGCTCAGCTTCCGGAACATTGGCAGATAAAGTGTAAAAATCGAACTCAAATCCGTCAGGATACTTTGACTTAGCAAGATACTCCTTTGCCTTATCATAATCCTGAACTGTGTAATCCTCCATTTCTCCCACTGCAGTGTGCCACTTGTCAGGATCCATATAATACATATTATCGGATAAACAAGTAACATCAAGCTTTGCCGAATACTCTCCGCCAATGGATTGCTGAACAAGGGAAGAGTCTATACAGTAAGCAAGCGCCTTTCTTGCGTTAACATCATCAAACGGCGCAACCTGTGTGTTTAAGGCGACAAAAACCGTAGAAGTCTCAAAATCGTGAATGATATTATAATTGCTCAGCGACTCATAAGTCGGAAGAACATCATTTGTAATTCCAGGTGCAAAATCGATAGTTCCTGACTTTACTGCCAATGCGATAGTGCTGGCGTCTTTCATAACATAGAAGTTGATCTTGTCGATAGCAAGATTATCTGCACCGCCCCACCAATATTCATTCTTTTCAAGAACTATCTGTGAGTCAGCAGCCCATGATACAAACTTATATGGACCTGTACCCACTACTGAGCCTTCATTTGTTCCATAAGCGTCACCTTCAGCTTCCACAACAGACTTCTTCAAGATCTGACATGGCGTTGTTGCAGGAACATACTTCCATGTGCTGTCAGGCTGAGTAAGGTGAACAGTGAGCGTTCTTGTTTTCTCATCTACCTCAAAGCTGTCGACGTGCTCAAAAAGATAGCTCATTCCATAAGCGTCCTCACGCACACGATTTAGAGAATACAACACATCGTCCATTGTAAGATCGGAGCCATCGGAGAACTTTACACCCTCACGGATCTTATAAGTATATGTAAGATCGTCCACCTGTTCCCAGCTTTCTGCAAGTGCAGGTACAACATCTGTGCCGTCCTGATTAAAATCAAGGAGCGTATCGTAGCAATCATACTCTGTGTATTCATTTACAACAAGGTTTGCGTCAGCAGGATCAAAGGATACAGGCTGATTTGTTGACGCAACATTCAAAACAACAAGTCCGTCTTCATTTGCAACACCTGTTCCGCCTCCTGAAGTATTGCTACAGCCTGTGATACCTACAGCGAGAAACAACGCCAACGAACCTGCTAAAAGTTTCCTGTAGTTTTTCATGATAAATTCTCCTTTTCATATAAACTTCTATATCAATCCTCTTCATCAGAGTTATGACCTTTTGGATAATGGCAGGCAACAAAGTGTCCGTTGCCCATATCCTTGAGTTTTGGTGTTCTGTGGTCGCACAAACCATGCTTGTAACGGCTGCACCTTGAAGCAAACCGACAACCCTCAGGCACGTCTATGGCAGTAGGGATGTCACCTTTAAGGATTATCTGCTCCTTTTGCTGAAGCGGATGTTCCTTTGGCTTTGCCGAAATAAGCGCCTGCGTATATGGGTGCATAACGTTTGAATACACCTCATCTATAGGACCCATTTCAACGATAACGCCAAGATACACAACAGCCACTCTGTCGCAAAGATGACGGACAACATTCAAGTCATGTGAAATAAAAAGCATAGTCTGACCAAGATTTTCTTTAAGGTCTATCATCAGATTAAGTATCTGAGCTTGAACAGAAACATCAAGTGCCGAAACAGGCTCGTCAGCCAACACAAACTTTGGCTCTGACATCAGCGCCCTTGCAATGGCAAGACGCTGAAGCTGACCTCCAGAGAGTTCCTTTGGCAGTCTTGAAAGCACATCATCAGAAAGCTTGATATACTTTAAAAGCCCCTTTATCCTATTCTGATACTGTTCATCGGTCATGCCCAGAAACTTTCCATATTCCGCAAACGTCTTTCCAAGCCGCTTCTTTGGGTTGAAAGATGCAAGCGGATTTTGAAAGACCATTTGCATATCCTTTCTCAGGGGCTTCATTTTCTTCTGCGAATATCCGAAAATATCCTGTCCGTCGAAAACTATCTCACCAGAATCGCTGCTCTGCAGATTAAGAACGCATTTGCCTATCGTTGATTTTCCTGATCCGCTCTCTCCGATAATGCCAAATATCTCGCCTTTTCTTATTTCAAAGCTGACATCATCGCAGGCATGGAGGTAGCTTACACCGACCTTTTTGATCGCAGGATTTCCGATCTTGAACCATTTCTTCAAGTGTCTTACCTCAAGAATATTTTCAGCCATTCTTTTCACCTCCGTCCGACAGGAAGCACGATGCTCCGTGACCTGCCCTGATAGTTTTCAGCGTTGGAAATTCTTTGCGGCATTTATCCATACATTTATCACATCTCTCCGCAAACGGACAATGAGTGAACTTGTTATACAAAAGCGGCGGCGCTCCAGGGATAGTTGCCATATACTTTCCTGTATCAGCCTCTTTAGGATTGCTGTTCAGAAGCGCCCTTGTGTATGGGTGAGTCGCATTATCAAAAATATCAAGCACAGAACCCGTTTCGCATATCCTTCCAGCATACATTACTGAAACGCTGTCACATATTTCAGCCACAACTCCAAGGTTATGAGTGATAAATATTACCGAGGTGTTATTTTCTGCCGCAAGTTCCTTGATAAGTTTGAGTATCTGTGCCTGTATCGTAACATCAAGAGCTGTTGTCGGCTCATCCGCTATAAGAAGTCTAGGTTTACAGGAGAGCGCCATTGCTATCATTACTCTTTGGAGCATTCCTCCACTCATTTCAAATGGATACTGTTCATACCGCTGTTCAGCAGGAAGTATTCCTACTTTTTCAAACAAAGTAAGCACATATTCCTTTGCCTCTGCCTTTTTCATTTTCAACTTTTTGCGCACAAGCTCAGCGATCTGCTCGCCTGCTTTCATTATTGGGTCAAGAGATGTCATAGGGTCCTGAAATATCATTGCAATATCTTTTCCCTGAATAGTCTGCATCTGCTTCTCCGACAGCGAAAGCACATCTACTTCTTTTCCCTTGCCGTTCTTGAAAAGGATCTGGCCCGAATATCTCGTATGCTTTTCATCATGGAGCCGCATAATAGATTTAGTGGAAACGCTCTTTCCGCAGCCGCTTTCACCCACAACGCCATGGATCTCGCCCTCCTTTACGCTAAGGTCTACTCCCTGAACAGCGTAAACTATACCTCTGACCGTCATAAAATCTACAGACAGATCTTTTATTTCAATTACATTATGCTCGTTCATAAGAACACCTACTTACTTTTTATATTGCTGCCTTTTGACGGCGCTGAATATGGATAAGTCTCTTTTCATACTGTTTGAATGTCGGAAGCTTTCTCTGTGACGGATCGATATATTCTTGAATACAGTCGCTGAAAATATTAACCGCTACGGTCACAAGCATTATAATTATTGCAGGGGCAGCAAGAAGCACATAATTGTTATAGAAATTCTGCATACCATTTTCAAGAAGAGTTCCCCAATCTGCGTCAGGTGGCTGAATACCAAGACCTAAATAGCTGAGCGTTGCCATCGCTACTATAGCCGCACCGATATCCATTGTGAACTGAGCGATCATTGTGGTGATAACATTTGGAAGAATGTGAAAAAAGATTATCTTCATATCCAAATATCCCATTGACTTGCAGGCTTCAACATAAACCGCTTTCTTTTCCGTTATGATAAGCGAACGCGCCATTTTTGCTGTCAGCGGTATAAATGCGATACCAATGGACATAACGCCTGTGAAATTTCCTCTGCCGAAAATTGCGATAAGTATGAATGAAAGAAGCAGAGACGGTATTGAACAGACAACGTCCCAGATTCTCATTATAACTGCGTCGATCTTTCCTCCGTAATATCCGCATATAAGACCGATAGGTACGCCGATGACCACCTCAAAGGCAACTATGAGGAAAGCATTGAGCATAGAGCTTTTTGCACCCATTATAAGCCTTGATAAAAGGTCACGTCCAAGCTTGTCCGTTCCTAAAATATGTCCTTTTGAGAAAGCAGGAAGAAAACAGGATCGTGGATCAACTTCATTTGGATCATAAGGAACAATGACATTTGCACCAATAGCAACAGCTATTGCTATAAGTATCACTATGTCTGAAATAACCGTTTTTGGAGTAAAAAACTTTCCCACCTTTGAACGTTTAGCCATTATCCATTCCTCCCTACTTCATCTCAACACGAGGGTCAACCACTGCATAGAGAATATCTACAACAAAACTCATTATAAGATATGAAACAAGCATTACAAGCACAAGCACCTGTACTATCGGATAGTTGTTTTGCTGGATACCTGTTACCAGCATACCACCGATACCAGGAAGCGAGAATATCTGTTCAATAAGAACAGTTGAACCTATAGCTCCCGCAAACATATATCCTGCTACTGTAAGGACAGGTATCACAGCGTTATGAAAAGCATGTTTGAATGTTTTATTGAACTTGCCGAGACCCTTTGCCTTTGCGGTTATCATATATGGTGCTTGAAGTTGGGATATCATGCTGCTTCGTGTAACTCTTCCCAGTGTTGCAACAAGTCCAACCGCCATTATGATACCCGGAACAGATATTCTTGATATAAACTCTGCTGTATTAGAATATGTTCCTATGAAACTGTATCCAGGTACATATTTTGAAAGAAACAGAATAGCAAGAATGCTTAGCACAAACGTCGGTATACTTGAGATCACCAGCATAAGAGTCGACAACGCTGAATCTATCCATGTTCCTCGCTTCATCGCCGCCAGAACACCTATCAGAATAGCTATCACTGTTCCTAATATCGTTGAGAAAAGAACAAGACCTATTGTTATCGGTATCCTGTCTATTATCTGGTTGAGTATCGGCTGCTTTTGAACGTAATCAATTCCAAGATCACCATGTGCAATGCCTTTGAGCCAAATAATATACTGCTTCAGCAGCGGCTCATCAAGGTCGAACTGCTCTGTATACTGTTGCTGAAGTTCAGGTGTTGACTGCTTGTTACCTATGATAACAGTCAGCGGAGATGTTGGATTAAGTCTTAACGAAAAAAACACCAACAACGAAACCAGAAAAGTTATAACAACTATCTGTATCAATTTTTTCAGAATGTATTTTACATAAGCCATAATAACACCCTTTTCTATAAAATGAATTTTTGGATTTTAAATCCTTCAAATTTATCTTGATTATATTATATACTTTACAGCTACTGTAATGTCAATATGCTAGCTGCAATTTTGTTTAAAATAGCAAAATTCGCTGTGATACAAGCATATTATCGTTGATTTTGTATATTATTTCATCTTAAAAATATGGTATTCGTGGCAAGCAATACATACGCAAAAGAATGCGACCATTTCTAAAATGCAATTTTGTTAATATGATATTGCAAATAGCAATAATAAGAAAGGACGTCTGATTTATCAAACGTCCTTGTATGACCCTATTTTCATCATCGATATTCTTTCAGGCATCTTTGCCCAAAAGAATATATGACAGCTTTTATCAGTTGTTTTCAACGCTGCTTACAGCTTCCGTAACATTGTGATACCATTTGCGTGATCTCAGTCGTCTTTGACCGAGAGGAAGCTTAAACAGCTCTATAGCTATGTGAGCAGCATAAACATACCAAATATCGACCTTAAAGATAAGCCCGAGAATTAGCGTAAGCGGCATTCCTATCATCCATATGCTGCCTGCGTCCATGAGCGTAAGATACCTTACATCTCCGCCGCTTCTAAAAATGCCCTCTACCTTAATACAGTTCACCGCATTAGGTATGCAGTATATAGCAAGTACGCACATACAGTTTCTCACACATTCGCCCTCAAGGGTACCCTTTATTCCATAAATATGCTGAACAGGCAACATAAGAGCAACAATGATACTGCATGATACAAGACCAGCTATGATAGAAATCCTATTGAATCGATCAGCATAGCGATAAACTTTTGGCATATCGGCAGAACCCATCTCAATGCCCAGCATAATAGTACATGCCCCCGCAAAGCCCATTATTGCAAGCTTCGCAAACATCTCCATGGTGTTCAGTATACTCATTTCTGCATATACTTCCGTGCCTCTTGTTCCATATACCATATAGTAAAACGAAAGACCCAGAGACCAAAGCATATCATTCGCACACAACGGAAGCGAAGTTTTAAGATACTCCTTGTATAATCCAACATTTAATGTTTTCAATGCCTTAAAAAGGTTTTTCCTTATCGGATTATCTGAAAGAAAGAAATATAGCAAAAGTCCTATCAACTCAACAATTCTTGCAGCAAGCGTTCCAAGCGCAGCTCCTGTCACTCCAAGCTTCGGCGAACCAAGCTTTCCAAAGATAAACATATAGTTAAAAAACATATTGAACATCATACTTCCTATGCCCTGTATCATCGGTATCTTGACATTGCCTATATTTCTAAAACAAAAGCTCACAGCATAGCATATGGCGTCAAGCAAATATGATACCGCCACGATACGCATATATGGCTTTGCCTTCTCTATAACAAGAGGATCTCTGTTAAAAAGCCTTATTATGATATCAGGAAATATCATTGCCGCCAAACACATCACAAGACCAACAGTAAACGTGACCGTTACGGCTGTCCAAATTATGCGCTGAAAATCTTTGATATTTTTTTGACCCCAATAACGTGTCAGATATATTCCTGCGCCAGTATTACAGCCATATAGGAAAGTAAAATAAACGCTGAAAAAATTTGTAGATACTCCTACCGCCGCAATAGCTGTGCTACCTAAGGTGCTGACCATCCACTGATCTATGAAAGTGAGACATTGGCTGAATATTGAAGAAACAAGCAGCGGCATTATGATACTGAGAAATTTCCTGTTAAACTCCTTCTTCTCAGCTTTAAGGTCAACGCTTTCCGACAGCATATGAATCACCCCTCTCATCATTTACAAAGCCGTTACAGTTCCCTTTCAGATGCTATGTTGTATGCCGCAACTGCATATAGCTTGCCCGCACATTCCGCAAGATTATTGAGCGAAGTCTCTCCAGGGTCATTATAATCAAGCATACCGCATACTGAAATGCCCTTTATGTCAAGACCAACAAGCCCCGTTTCCATTATCTCAACGACCTCATGAGAAGCAAATCCTCCAGCATAAGGTCTTGCCGCAGATGTCACAAAAGCAGGATCATAAAAGTTCATATCAAAGATCACAAAAACAGGTTTTCCTGATACATTCTTTTTTATTGCAGAACCCACGTCTGAAAACTTCATATAATCCATGTCAGAAGCTGTCAGCACATCTATACCCAGCTTTTCTAGCCTGCCACCGTATTGTGACATTCCGTTTCTTATTCCAACTTCAAGAGAAGAAGCATTGTCGCACATATCCTCTTCTGCCACTCTAACAAGCGCAGAACTTACCGAACCGCCGAAGTGGATAACAGCCATTTTGCCATACTTTTCATAGCAAGCTTTTATCTGCCCATAAGATGTCTTATCATCTCCGCCGATCATAAAGCTGCAAGCTCCCGTGGAAGCTATCGCTTTTTCAGCCGTATATATACATTCCTCAGCGGCTGCCTTTGAAGAATCGTCGATGATAAGGTCACCGCAATCTCCGCTCTTTACGCTATGCGCCATATCAATGTCAAGTCCCTGATCGCAAAAACCGAAGCCAAAAATATCACGTCTGAAATATGCAGAACCATTTCTTGAACCAGGCTTTGCAGTTTCATCACACTCATATGGTAATGCTGCAAAAAGAATATCATAACCATTTATATCATAGACCATAGGCGTTTCCAAAAAACCTGTTGGCCCCAGATCTTTCAGATCATCAAAGTTTAGTTTAAATGGACATTTTACCATATCTAACACCGACCTTTCCTATTATTCCTGCTCCGCTTTTTTCTTTGAAAGCAAAATAACAAACTGCTTTAGTATCGCCACTGCATTTATCGCAGTTATGCCTGCGGGATCGTAATTTTCCATTACCTCCACCAGATCAAAACCTACGATATCCAGCCCCGCAAGACCATTTCTGATTATCTCACAGGCTTCATATGTAGAAAAACCTCCTGGCATTGGAGTTCCTGTACCAGGTGCATAAACAGGGTCAAGAAAGTCAATATCGAAAGTGATGAAAACCTTAGCGTCTCCCACCTGTTCCTTTATTCTGCGGCAAGTTTCCTTTATTCCGATCTTATGAAGCTCTCTCGCCGTGATGACCTTCATTCCGTGATCTTGAGCATACTTGATGCGATAAGTATCTCCGCCGCTTCTTATACCGACCTGAATAGAATGTTCAGTATCAAGAATATCGTCCTCAATAGCATTTCTAAAAGGCGTTCCATGATTATATTTTATCCTGTCGCCATAATCCCAAGTATCTTCGTGGGTATCGAAATGCACCATTGCGACCTTGCCATACTTTTCGCTGTAAGCTTTAAGTTCAGCATATGCAATAAGGTGATCGCCGCCCAGAACGATAGGCACTGCACCTGCGTCGAGTACCTTTCTGACCGATTTCCTGATAAGCTCCATTGTCTCCTCAACATAACCAAGCACAACGCCGATATCGCCCATATCCATGCCTTTTAAGTTAGCGACCTTATATGAGTTATCCTGTTCATATGACAATCTGCCTGCACCATAAGCATTTCTTATCGCTCTAGGGCCAAAACGACAGCCTGTCCTGTTTGTCACGCTGGTATCATAGGGCACGCCCAAAACAACAAAATCTTCGCCATCGATATCCTGCTTATATGGAAGCCCGAAAAGCGTCTTGATATTATTTTCTCTGCGCTTTGCAATGTTGCTTCGTGTCTCTTCTGAAATAATTTTATCAAACATTTTCGATCATTCCTTTCTTAGCATATTCTTTGATGCCCGCCTTTTTGCAAGCCACACAGGTAATAAATTCTTTTACGATACGGCTGGCAAGAATTGAAGTTATTCCCCCTGCGTCATAGTTCGGTGCGACTTCAACAAGGTCAAAGCCAACAATATCAAGACCGATAATCGCATGACGAATAAGTTCAAGAGCTTGTCTTGAAGTAAATCCACAGGAAACGGGAGTGCCTGTACCGGGAGCAAAAGCAGGATCAACAAAATCTATATCAAATGTGACCATGACCTTATTGTTTCCGACCTTTTCACGAATAAGCTCCGCCGTTTTCTCAATGCCCATATGATGTATATCAACAGCATAGATATGCTCAAGGCCTGCATTATTCGCAAAATCAAAATCACTCTCTTCAAAAAGTCCGCCTCTCATACCTACCTGTATAGATGTTTTCGGGTCAATGCAGCCATATTCGATCGCTCTTCTGAAAGGGGTAGAGTGGTCGTGATGTTCTTTATCAGTATCGCTGCCCCATGTATCTGTATGCGAATCAAAGTGTATTATCGAAACAGGCCCGTAAACATCCTTATAAGCCAGCAGTTCAGGAAAAGTAATAGAATGATCACCGCCCAGAACGATTGGAATTGTACCTGTTTCCAAAATAGCTTTCATTTCCTGTGGTATCGAACCAAGATAAGCTTTCTCAGCGTTCCATATATCAAGATCTCCATAATCAACGCCCTTTACATATTTACTCGTATCAATGCCGACAGCCTCGTTCATGCTGTCTGTGGAAAAGGCTCTGCGAATCCCATCAGGACCAAACCTCGTTCCCGGACGATATGTTGTTCGGATATCAAATGGAATACCTATAATAGTGTAATCCGCCCCAGATGTGTCAGTTGAACTTTTCAAACCGCCATATGTAAGCTGCACCTTTTTATCAGTATTTATTGCGTTCATAGAATCACTTTCCTTTCTTAATTTGTTGATTTCATTTTACGCTATACAGTTACAGTAAAGTCAATGCTCATTTGTAAAGAAAAAATTAATTCTATGACAACAGATTATCCTAAAGCGTTCTTTATTTTCTGCAAACTAAACGTCTAAAGCACATATCATATTATTAATGGCAAAAAAACACCCCGTATCATAAGACACGGGGTGAAATTTTTGTTATCTATTCAGATATCCTAAACTTTGCAAGAATTACTTCTTCTGTGCAATAGCAGCCTGTGCAGATAGGTAAAAATATGGGGGTTTTTAATGAAATGAGCATTGTCCTCATTCTCTCCCCTATGTACCGAGGAAATCTTTTCGATTTCCTCTAATTTGATAATGCAGTTTTTCTTTCTGCCTTCCGCTGTAAAGGTTGCTTTCACATCTGCTGTCCCATTCAGATTAACATACCAATCAAATGTAGTATCCGATGTTGGTGTTATCAAATATACAAACCGATTGACAACATCGTGGCTGATAGTGCTACCACTAAAATCAACAAGGCTGTTCAGAGTAGAACGGATACCCTCTATATCCAATCCTTTCGGATTGCTTTTTTCCTGTGGAATTTCATCAAGTGCTTTTTGAAGTTTCTTGATTTCTTCATCGACAGGACTTCTCATTGCTTGATACTCGTCTTTGGAAATCTCTCCATCAGCTCTCATAGCAATCAAGTTAGTCAGTCTGCTATTTGCCTTATCCAATTTCGCCTGTATCGTTACCGTATCGGATTGAGTTTCGTTAGATTTTTCTTCCTTATAATAACACTTAATAAGGTCTAACGCAATCAGTACAGACTCTTTTCTCTCTGTCCAGAGATGCTCTAACAGAGCTTTTGCCATAAAATCAAGTTTCCAATCGGTTATCATTCTGCTGTCACAATATCCCTCAGTGTCTAAACCGATTTCAGCTCTTTTCCGTTTAATTCCGTTGTTAAGCTGATTGTAGCATTGATAACCGTAAGAGGTTTTTCCGTCCAATTTCGTATGCCATTTGTTTTTACGATATGATGAGCCGCAGGAGCAACGCAGCTTGTTGACCCATATATCTCGTGAATCACGCTTACTATGTGTGTTTTTTCCTGCCGATACACATACAGGTTTTACTCTGCTTTCCCTTATTGCCTGTGCTTTATCCCATATCTCTTGAGAAATAATAGCAGGGAAATCTCCCTCAACATATTCATAAGTGGACATATCAAGATTGTTAATTCGCTTCTGCTCTAAAAAATTATTGCTTCTGGATTTGTTGTAACACTTTGTTCCTGTGTAGGTGGCATTTTTAATCGCTCTCATAATATTTGAAACGCTCCACTTTATAAGTCCAGAAGCTGTTTTCCTTTTTCGCTCCGTCAAAATCTTTGCGATTTTCATCGAGCCATAACCTTGCAGATACAAATCATATATCATTCTGACCGTTTCTGCCTGTTCCTCATTGATAACATAGGTATCTCCAACACGGTCATAACCTAAAATATTACCGTTTCCATAGAGAACACCATTATCACGGCTGATTTTCTGACCTGCTTTTACACGCTCGGAAGTCTTACGACTTTCTTCCTGTGCCAATGTTGCCATAAGAGATAGCCGCAGTTCTCCATCTCCGTCCATTGTCCAAATATTATCGTCGATAAAAAACACCTCAACGCCTATGCCTTTCAACTCTCTTGTAACAACAAGGGTATCCACAACATTTCGTGCAAAACGGCATACCTCTCTGGTAACAATTAAATCAAATTTACCTTGCTTGGCATCTTCAATCATTTTCAAAAAGGCAGGGCGTTTTTTTGCCTGTGTTCCCGTGATACCCTCATCAATATATCGTTCACAGACCGTCCAGTTCGGATGATATTTTACTTGGTCATCATACCATTGTAACTGATTTTCCAATGCAGATAACTGCGCTTCGTGTTCTGTTGATACACGACCATAAATAGCAACATTTCTGGCTCTATTTCTATCAAACTGAGCATAATCTGTGAGCTTAAATCGGTAATTATATTCATTTACTGCTGTATTCATAAAGCATACCTCCATTTCTGTGCTGATTACATTCTACCTATTATCAAGCCGCTTGTGAAATGTGCGAATTGGTGTGCTTCACGATATTTGTATATGTGGCTTGATTTATTTTCCCTTTTTCAAGAAGTATCTCAATGAGTTTCAGAGCTGCGGTATATTTATCTACTTTAATATTGTCCATTTTGACCTCCTTTCAGAGAAACACTAACGGCAAGAGCCTTATCAACTCTTGCCATTATGTTATTGGGCATCATTCCCATATACTGTTTTAACCTCTGCTTATCAATCGTCCGTATCTGCTCAAGCAGGATAACAGAGTCCTTGTCAAGCCCTTCATAATTACTTACTGCGGTATGTGTGGGCAACTTTGCTTTTGTGTGTACTCGGCTCGTAATTGCTGCAATGATTACCGTCGGGCTGTGCTTGTTTCCTATATCATTGGAAATGATAAGTACAGGTCTTGTGCCGCCTTGTTCTGAGCCGATAACGGGATTAAGCTCCGCATAGTAAATGTCGCCACGCTTAATAATTCTTTCCATTGTGTTTGACCTCCCAATATGATTTAGACAGGTGCTTCCTGCCTATGTAGGCAGCCAAACGCAAGGAAGTATTTAAGGTCGGAAGTATCTTAACAATATCTCTGTTCTTATGACCGCCTTTCGTTTGGCTGATATGATAGAAGCATTTCAACTTGTCCTCGACACCCCGAAATGCTATGGGAAGTCGCCAAACGGTCAGCAGCGAACTGACGCCACGGGAGTTCCACCCCAACTGTCGTTCTGACAGAGCCGCCCTCATTGCCTGCGACGGTTTTTTCACGCTCGGACTGTGACTGGACGGGAGTATCATTATCCTCTTTGTGGGTTATGGCGAAATCGGGAGCTGCCCGATATTTTGAGTCGGTAAAGATAGGCTCACCACCTTTCAATCGCTCGCTGCCGCTCGGCAGGTCGTGGCGTACCGCTGCACACGCTTATGCTCATCGCAATCACAAAGAGAAAGTATTTGGCGAATGGGTATTCGGTTGTCAAGGAGCTATCCCGTTTTCGCCACACAAAGGAAAACAGGGTAAGAGGTTTTTGTCCTCTCACCCTGTAGCCCGTGGGAAAGTGCTTTTTTGGACACTATCCTAAAAGTTTTTTTATTTTTTCTTTGAGCCTGCTCAACCGCTTATAAACGGTGTACTCTTTCATATCGAGCATCAGAGCAATTTCAGCGATAGAAAATCCCTGTAACTGCAACAGAACTGCCTGCAAAGTAAGCCTGTCCACTTTAATCAAAACTTGGTAGAGCTGCTGATTTTCGATGTTATCCAAAAAGTCCTCAACCGTTTTTATTTCGGGTGGTGTTGTATCCTCTGCGACTTCATCAAGGTATGTACCTGCTTCCTGCATACGCTGATAGTACCGTCTGTCAGAATTAAAAATCGCCCAATCATGAACACGGAGCTGTTCTATAGTGTCTTCGCTAACCCCCAAGCTCCGTAACTGCTTTTCCTCGGCTTCTTTCCAGAGCCGCCATTTCTTTTCTTCTCTGGCTTTGTTGTAAGCCATAATGTGTACCTCCAATCTGAATTTTTTTGAGAAATTCAGATTGAGGTGGGCTACGGCACCCAATGCCAGAAGCAGGTTTATCCTGTGTTGCGACAAAAAACGACAAACAAAAAGCCGCAAAGGTACTAAGACCTCTACGGCAACACGCATAATTATCTCTATGATATAGATATGTGACTTCTACTCGAAAAGTAGAAAAGTGCCACGAGCAAGCAAGGCTTTTTTTAATAAGTTATCCTCACTTCTACGTGACACTATGTAAATAACTGCTGCTTCTGATAAGCAGCGTGATGGTCGTGCTTGACCAACACATAAAAATCCCTCCAAACTCGAAAACGGGTTTAGAGGGCAGTAAAATTTAGTCTGGGCGTGACAAAGCCGCCCACCAAAGCACCGTTTTTTTTATTCGGCGGGCTTGTCCTACCTATGGTTATATAAAAACAGAGCCGACAAACTGCGATTACTCACTTGTTCATCGGCTCTGCATCTTATGCGTCTGGCTCTTTGATGACGGTTATTTGTAAATTCTTTACATCAATCAATGTTTCCTGTTTACATTTTGGGCAGTAAAGAGGATAGTTTTTCAAAACTGTGTCCTCTCTGCTTTTGTTTCGGGTTTTGTTTCCGCAAAGAGGACATAATAGCCATTCTGTCTGCTTCAAGTTACAACCTACCTTTCAAAATTAAATACATTTACTTACTATCATTCTGCGATAAGCTCCAATAACACGATTTCTGGACGGTTATTAAATCGAATAGGGATTATACTATTGCCAAGTCCTCTGCAAACAATCATATTTGTGTCACCTTTCGTATATAAGCCTGCATCATATTTTGGAAACAAGCCTTGATTTGGAGCAACCAAACCGCCAATAAACGGTAAACGAAACTGACCACCATGTGCGTGACCGCTTAAAACTAAATCGACACCACAATTTACATAGGCTTCAAACAATTCTGGGCGATGTGAAAGCAAAATAGTGTAATTGTCTTTATCTCCGATTAGTCCCCGTAATTTCGTATCAACCATAGCAGGAACTTCTCCAAACATATCCCCTTTAAGCGTAAAGCTTGGGTCGGAAAGTCCGATAAGCGTAATGTCATCTCCATTATATTCTAACTGCATTGCTTTATCTTCAAGGACAACTACACCAGTATTTTCAAGTTCTGCTTTAAGCTCATCATACTGTGACAAACTGGCTTCGTGATTGCCTGTTACATAATATGTATCTGCAATTTGAACAGCTTCTTTTGCAAAATCAAGGGCAACATCAATGTCCGTATGTTCAGCATCAACTAAATCACCCGTTATTACTATTATGTTTGGCTCACATTCTGACAGTATTTGTAACAGTTCTGCATTGTCTTCTCCGAACACTGCATTGTGCAGGTCGGATATTTGAGCTATCCGAAAACCATTAAATGCGGCAGGGATACGATTGCTTGAAACAGTCACCGTACTCAACATCAAAGCTGTATTGCTCCACATAGTCCAAATAATCAAAGCAGCAATCAACGTGCATACAGAAATCAAAGTTTTTTTAGATAATCGTTTTTTCATGGTGTTCTCCATCTTTCCTATATTATGATATAGAGCCAACCTTACAATTAGATGAATTTTGACTTACAAAATAGTAAGCTAAAAGAGGCAGACAATTCCGTTCAGGAATTACCTGCCTGCCCCTCTATGAATGCAATAATATTGAGAACTATTGCACACTAATTATATCTACGATAGATGTTTTCTCCAATTTTTTAATGGGGTTTCTTACTGCCAAAATTACTGCAATGGCAACAACAACAATAATGATACCAAGCTGAACCAGAGGAACACTCCATGCATCGCCCCATTTATAGGTTATAAGTTTGCTAAATAAAATCTTGTTACAGACTATTCCTAAAACGCTACCGCAAATAGTACCTGTGATTGCATAGGTAGATGCTTCGGCAATAATCATTTTAGCCAGTTGCCTGTTACTTAATCCAATCGCTCGAAAAACTCCGTATTGTTTCATTTTTGCCACCACACTCATAGCTATGCTATTTATGATATTGAATAGTGTAATCAATGCAATCAATACCAAAAAGCCATAAATGAAAAGCCCAAAACAATAGTAAGCCCCACGGGTGTTACTATTACCCATTCGCTCATCAGAAAATGTATATTGTGAGCCTACCAAGCGGTGTATTTCATTTACATCATTCTCTGTGGCATTTTGAGATAACTGTATATCAATAATACTATAATCCGTTTCGCCCGTCAGTTTTCTAAAGGTATCCTCAGAACAAATGAGCTTGCCAACATCTTGACGATTATTAAATGGGCAGTCAGATAACATACCGACAATCTCCATATCAGCTTGGCTGCCATTCAAATTTAAGGTAATGACATTGCCTACCTCAATGTCGTTTTGTGGCTCAAAAACGATAAGTCCTGTATTACTTTCACTTTGTGCTTTTTCCAAGCTGCCGGACAAAACATAGTCCTTTGCCCAGTCAAACTGCATGTCTTCATATGAAATAAGGTCAACAACTTTTTCCTCGCCATTTACGATTACGGGAACATTGTAAGCAAACATTCGCCCATAAACATTTTTTACGGCGAGATTTTGCTGTAATTCCTCAATAAATTCAGCCTTTACCGAGCAGGTATCTTCTGGACTGATAACAGATATATCGGCAGTCCACGGCTGTAAAGGCGTCAATGTGTGATTCATAAAATCAATAGTTACTGAAAATGCAAGAAAAAGAATAATACTGATTGAAAATGAGCTAATCATTAAAATAAAATTCTTTTTGCTTGCTTTAGCATGATGAATACCAAGAGAAGTGTCTATCTTGAAAAACTTGGTATTCGCCGCTTTTTTTACAGGTTGTAAATCATTTGCATTTCCAGATACCGCTGCCAAAGGAGAAACTTTGGATGCTTTCTTAGCAGGAGAACGGGCAGCAAGGAGAACTGTCAACAAACCAACAACAATACCCGCTATAATACTTGGATAGCTTATACTAAAAGCAGGCATTCCACCAAAATATTGTGGACTAAGCTGCCGCAAAATAAAACACAATACCCAAACCAATACCATACCGCCGATAACACCAAGTGGAATTGCAAAGCGACACCAATTCATAACCTCTTTACGTACTAACTGCATAACCTGTTTAGGTGTTGCCCCTATGCAACGAACCATTCCAAAAAACTCTGTTCGCTGTGCCACATTAGTGTTCATACTACTTGCAATCATTAAAACGCCAGCCATCAAAACGAGGAAAAATAGAATTATTGCAACAGTATACACCTGTGCCATGAATGAATCATCACTCTGCCCCATCAAACCAAGCAATGTTATATTTTCGGTTACTTGTTTATCGGACAATCCGTACTGTTCTTTAATCTCAGCTATCTCTTTTGGAATGTTTCCTTTATTATCAAATAGCACGAAAAACATTGTATACTCAGATGGGTTAACATCTGTTTCATTGGAGTAAATTGTTCGAAAGCCATCTGTTGTCAAAAACACACCATAAACATCTTCACGCATAAGGTTTGCGGAATTTTTCATAAAGCCAGAAATAATATATGAGAATTCCGTTCCATTTGGCGTTGTAATTACAATTTGCTCACCAATTTTTAACTTTAGCGTATCCTTCGCATTGATTGATATCATTGCTTCATTCTCAGTTTTAGGAAACGTCCCTTCATCCAACACATTAAAAATTTCTGTAACTATGCTTTCATTTCCACCGCATATACTCACATTTTTTCCATGCAAAGTATATTCTTGTTCTCCTCGAAAATTCAGCGTACCATAATCGGCAACAGTAGCTACCTCTGGTCTGGAAGATATAAGCATTGCATCTTCATCACTAATGTTTTGTATGCCAATATGCCAATTTCCGTTTTCCTGCTGTGCCTGCAAAATCTGCCCTCTGATAAACATATCAGCCATACCGAAAATAGCTGTTACCAGAAAGACAGCCAATACAATACAAATAATAGACATACGATTTTGCTTTCGATGTACTTTTGCAGAAATAGGAACAAGGTCAAGATAACTTTTCATTCGCATTACCTCCCAAGTCTGTCAGCACACCGTCTGTGACACGCAAGACACGGTCAACCATAGAAGTAAGACCGTTGTTGTGCGTAATCATAAGTATTGTTTGTTGGTAATGTCTGGATGCTTTTGTCAGCAAATCAATAACATCTTGGCTATTCTTGCTATCCAGATTGCCTGTCGGCTCGTCCGCAAGAATCAACTTCGGTTTTGTAATCAATGCCCTGCCAATAGCGACACGCTGCTGCTGACCGCCAGAAAGCTGGCTTGGCAAATGGTTTCTTCGTTCTGTTAAGCCGAGCAATTCTAATATTTCTTCTACATCAGAAGCTTTCGGTTTGCGATAATCCAAAAGAAGCGGAAATGCTATATTCTGTTCCACCGTCAATTCAGATACAAGCTGAAAAGACTGAAAAATAAAGCCGATATTCCTCCTTCTGAAAATCGTGCGTTCTTCTTCTTTCATAGAAAATAAGTTATTCCCATCCATCGTGACTGTGCCAGAAGTAGGAACATCCAATGCACCGATACAATTTAGCAGGGTACTCTTCCCAGAGCCAGACTCTCCAACGACAGCAACGAACTCACCTTTTTCCAGAGAGAACGATACATTTTTCAAAGCATCGACTTTTGCCTCACCAGTTCCGTATGTTTTACACAGATTTTGTACTTTTAAGATTTCCATTTATAAGTACCTCCTTTCTCACAAGGATAGAAGTAACAGCTTACAATCAGATGAATTTAACCTTACGATTCCGTAAGGAAAGACAATGTAAAGGTTGTTCCCTGTAATAGCTCGCTCTGAACAGAAAGAATACCGCCTTGTCCCTCAACAATCGCCTTTGCTAATGGCAATCCAAGTCCAATCCCTTGACTTTCTGAAGTATTTTTGCTTCGATAAAATCTCTTAAATATGTGGTGTATATCCTCTTGGGAAATGCCGTGTCCGTTATCCGTAATAAATATTCTAATCATAGCGGGCGTTTGTTCCCACGATATAGAGATTTTTCCCCCTGTATCTGTATGGTCAAGTGCGTTTTTGATAATGTTGCCAATGGCTTCGCCCGTCCACTCTATATCACAGTAAAGCATCTGTTCCAAATCACCATCTATCACAATTTCCTTTTTTTCATTGTCCGCCCGTGTTGTCAATTCACTAATTGCGTGATTAATAATATTCGGGATACTGTAATTGGATTTTTCAAAAGAGATGCTCCCTGCATCTATTCTTGTGATTTTCAACATAGATTGAATAAGCTGTTCCATTCTCTTTAATGCAGTTCCAATCTTTAAGGAAAATTCTTTGACCGTTTCGAAGTTTTCTGGCTCATTCTCAATAATTTCCTGATACATCATAAGTGCCGACAGAGGCGTTTTTAATTGATGTGATATATCAGAAATTGTATTTTTAAGAAACTCTTTTGTCTTTTGTTCTGTATCATTTTTTGCTTGAAGCATAGTAGCCAATTGGTCAACAGAAGATAAGAGCTGGTAAATAGTTCCCTCGTTAGATTGCGGAAGGTGAACAGTATAGTTCCCATCTATGTAGTCCTTAATGATGTTTTCTGATTCCCTATATAGTCTTTCCCTACGATACAAAAACAGCATTGTACCTAAAAACAGAAGCAGCGTCCATAGAAATAACATCACAAACAGAGATGTCAGTATTGTATTTTTAACAGCAGATACATAAGGTAAATTTTCTATATCCGTGCTGTTTGAAAGACCAATTTCGGCTAAAAACTTATTTCCTGTAGTGCCTGCTTCCGTATTCATTAAGGCTGTTGCAATTACTTCCTTTGAAATTCCTTCTTCCAGTAAAGAAGTAGCAATCGCATTATTGTGTGTTAAAAACATTTCTTTGGTAGCCGCCGTTTGCGTGTCAATGACAGCTATTCCCATCAAAAAAAGCAGCAAAACAAGAGTAACAATGAAAATGCAATAATAACGGCTATGTTTATCATGTAAGAAGTTCATTCGTCCACCTCTTTCCACTGATAACCAAATCCTCGGACTGTTAGTAAATGTTCTGGATGTGATGGGTCTGTTTCTATTTTTTCTCGCAGTCGTCGCACATAGACGGAAAGGGTATTATTGTCTACATAATCTCCTGTGCTGTCCCATAACTCGTCTAAAATAATATCTCTTGTAATAATACGGTTTGCATTCTTTACCAACAGGCATATTAAACGGTATTCTGCGGCGGTAAGTTCTAATATTTTTCCCTTTAATAAGACACGGCTTCCTAAAAGGTCTATCTTAATATCGCCACATTCCATAACTGCCCCTGTTCCTTGAGTGGACAACCCTGCCCGCCGCAGCAACGCTCGTATGCGTGAACATAACTCGCCTAACTTAAACGGTTTTGTTATGTAGTCATCACCGCCGCAGTCCAGACCACGAATAATGCTAACTTCTTCATCAGAAGCTGTCAGAAAAATAATCGGTATCTGACTTCCGTTTTTTCGTACTTTTTCACATATCTCAAAACCTGTTCCGTCTGGCAATGTGACATCAAGGATGAGCATATCGTATTTTTCTATCTCAGATAAATAAGTTAGAGTTTCCTGCACAGAACGGACAAAATCGACATCGAAGCCATTTTTCTTTAGCGAATATTGCAGTCCGTCTATTAAACTTACATCATCTTCTAGTAATAAAATTCTATTCTCCATAATCTGTAACCTTTCTCCGCTTATCAACGGGCTTTTTTGAACTTTTAGGAATAAGCCACACCCGATTTATATTTAGGACACCCTCAATACGGTTTTCTTTGCATAACCGTTGCACACGCCGCACCGATATCCCCCAAAGTTCTGCGGCTTCCTGTGCCGTCATATATTCAAACATTTCTGACCTCCTAAAATCGTACTGTATCTATTATATCCGTTTGAACGAACAATATCAACTATGCAAATGTGAATTTTTATATCTTACAAGTAGAGATTTTATATCCTAATACAAGGGATTTCAGACCGTTCTATAAGAACTATCATTTCTGTAAAATATAATAGAAGCATTATATTGATACAAGGTGGTGAGTTTATGGACGCAAGAAACAATGATTTTGACTTCGATTTTACACCGATAGGGCAGGCAATCAAAAAAGCAAGGACAGCAAAAGGTATGACCAGAGATGAGCTTTCTCGTATTGTGGATTATGACCCAAGACATCTTCAAGCGATTGAAAATGAGGGGCAAAAGCCAAGTCTGGAGTTGTTCATTCAGCTTGTGACGATGTTCGGTGTATCAGTTGATGAATACATATTCCCAGATAATGAGGTCAAGAAAAGTTCCGTCCGCAGACGCTTAGACGCAGAACTCGACAAACTAAATGATAAAGAGTTGCTCGTAATAGAAGCAACTGTCAGCGGTCTATGTAAGGCAAAAGAGCCAGAGGAATAAACCTCTGGTTTTTCTTTTGCCCATTCTTAATAGGCAGGAACACCGTAACCATAGATGGAGCTACTTCCAACCGTATATTGATTTTGCCTGCAAGTGTCGCCAGAGTTACCCTCCACGGTGTAAACGACACCGTTTTCGCATTTCTCCACAATGCCTACATGGTCGGTTTCTCCGTCGCCTTCCCAATCAAAAAAGATAATATCGCCTGCCGACGGCTCATAGCTTCGGTCTTTCCATTGTCCGTTACCCTTAAACCAATTTGCACCGTCCACGCAGCCTGCGAATTTTGGGATAATCCCGCTTTCGATATAGCCACATTGGTCGGCACACCAAGACACAAAGCAGGCACACCATTCCACACGCCCCTCAAAGCCGTACCAACTCCAATAAGGCTGACCGCCCTCATTGCCGAGCTGTGTCAAAGCGACCTCCACAATCGCCTGGTTACCGCCGCTTGTGAACGCTCTCCCGTATGGATAATACCGCAGCACATGGGCGGGATATTGCGTGTCGCCATAGCTGTCCCAACCTAACCGTGCCGCCTGCATGGTGGAGAACTCTACCGCATTGGCATAGGAATAGCCGCCATAGTTAGTCTTAGCCCACGAGATATAGCCGTTGCCGAAATTGTAACCCTGCAAGGCAAGTTTGATATGCTCCATATCAATCGGGTTTTCTACCTCGGCAGAGATAAGGGCAGCCTTTAATTCCTGTACACCGCACTCAATCGAATATTCTGGGTCTTGTATCCCGTTCGGCTCGTGGGGATACCTTGTGTTAAAGCTGCCCTCCGCCGCCTGCATCGGGTCAAGTCCACGCCCGCCACTTTCCTGCATCATTACCGCCTTGATAAGCTCCACATATTCGGGAATACCGTACTGTTTGGCATATTTCTGTATCAAAGGCTCATAGGCTTCCACCTCTGCACTGACAGGGGTATAGGCGTTGCTCCCGCTTCCACCACCAAACAGGGAAACAGCACAGCCGAGCAGGACAACAATGAGAATAATCACAACTGCAATCCAACCACCTGCAATTAAAGCGGAAATCAGAGCTTTTGTTCCTGCAATAATCGCCTTGACCGCAGCTATGGTGGCTCTGACCGTAGCTTTTGTTGCTTCAGCGGTTGCCTTTGCGGTGGCTTTTGCCGCCTGTGCTGCCTTTTGGGCAGTTTTCGCAGAAGCCTTTGCCGCTGCCTGTGCCGTTTTTACCGAGGTTTCCGTCGTTTTAATCGCCGCCTTAGAAGTTGCCTGTGCGGTTTTAATTCCCTTTTCGGTAGTCTTGACTGTTCCCTTAGCAGTTGTTTTCACCGCTTTTTCTGCATTTCGGGCTGTGGTCTTAATCATTTTTTGCCCCTGCTGTCGGGTCTTTATCAACTGCGATTTTGCTGTCTGGGAAACATCGGGGGCAGAGGAACGGCTTGCAGCCCCGTGACGGATCTGCAAACCGTGTTGTTCTGACATATTCTGTGCTGCTTTCTGCTCTGCGGCTTTGACAGCCCGACTTTGCTTGAAATCGGTTATTTTATCTTTTGCCTTACCGATATTCTCCTGCGTTGTCTTGACTGCCTTTTGCCCCTGCTTATTGAACTGGTGGATACCTTCGTCCTTTACACGGTCTGCCGCATAAGAAATCCTGTCCGCAGCATATTCTGTGGCAGAGTTTTCATCAGCGTAATATCCCTGTTCCGCTTTTTCCTTTATCCCCACATAGGCAGACTTCATACGCTCACTGGCTATGGCGGCTTTATCTATGGTCTTTATCGTACCTTTGACCGCATCTCTGGTTTTTATATCAGCCATAGAAAACCTCCTTTCCCAGAGGATTTGCGTTCAAATCAGCCGACCTTTTTTGCCACTACAACGAGTCTGCCGTTCTGTGCGGAGTATTCGCAGGTGGAAAGGGTAATGAGCCTGTCGCCGTATTCAGCGGTCACACCTGTATCATACAAAGCAAGCTCCTTGCACTTCCCGACATAGGAATTAAAATCTTCCTCATTCTCCGCATCAACAAAGTCGTAGTATCGGAAGCCCTCAGAGCTGTACGCCACAGTCTTAAATACGGCGACGATTTCATACTCTTCCTGCTCTGTGAGGGTATCAAACTGAATATTCTTGTGTTCCTCATAAAAGCTCTTGGACTTGTAATCCTCCAACGCTCCAAACATCTTGCCGCCCTTGATGTGATGACCGTAGATAACCAGATTGTCACTTTCGGCAATATCACAATTCTCCTGCACATAAGGCGTACCTAAGTCACTGTACTCTTTTTCAAAATTGTGCTTCAGATAGAAATTCGGATTGTTCCTACTCTGCATCACAGGATAATTGATTATCGTGCCGGCAATGGAAAGCCAACCGACCATATCCTCATTCTGTAAATACAATTCCTGATACTTGGCAAGCACATCTTCTCCCTCGCTGACAGGGGCATCGTCTGGCATGGTTTCCTCCGTGGGAGCCTGCTCTACCATTTCGGCAATCTCCTCAAAGGCTTCCGTCTGTTCGTCCACCTGTGCATAGTGATGGTAAATACGGAAGCCGCAAAAAGCCGCCGTACCTAACAGACACACGGCGGCGGCAACACAGATAATAGATTTATAATTCTTCATAGGCTTTTCCTTTCTTATCTTGAAATTTCCGTCTGTTTTCTGGGAGCAGGAAGCTCCCAGCAATATTCGGGGTATCTGACCTTGATGCCCTCCATAAAGTAGGGAGCAAACTCACAGCAGAACAACTCCTCTGGCGTGAAATACCGTTCCCGCCCTTCCTCTGCATACCCGTTCCAAAGGTTAAAAGCAAGATGGCAGACCTTGACTGTTCCGCTTGTCTGCCAGCCGCCGTGCATACCCTCTGGCTCGATGCAGTCCTCCTTGAAATTGAACATCTGGTTGATGTTCGCCCTCGTTTCTGAAGCGATACCCATTACATAGAAAAATGCCCTATGATAACAGTCGTTCACTCTGCATTTCATCATATTTTCCAGAAAGAAATCACGGTGAGCCGTATCACGGAATTTAATATCAGCCATAAAAGACCTCCTTTCTTAGACCTCACCGAACTTTGTTGTCATCAACTTGTAAAGCTCGGTATTGCGTGGGAACTTGTTTACAAATGGTACAAGGGAGCTGCCAACTTTGAGTAATCCCTGTCCTGCACCGACATTCGTGATATAGCTCATCTGAAGGTCGGAGATATTAAGGAGCTTGGCAAGCTCAAGTCTGTCCGTAGACGCTTGATTAAGCATAATGATAAATTCGCTGTTAGCAAGCATCGTCCTTGCGGTATGGCTCTGCAAAAGGTCGTCCACATTCTGCGTAATACCCGTACAGTACGCACCGTATTTACGCACACGCTTCCAGAGGGTAAAGAGAAAGTTTGCAGAGTATTCGTGCTGAAAGAGCAGATAGATTTCATCAATGAAAATAAAGGTATTTCTGCCTTTGGCTCTGTTCTGCGTGATACGGTTTAAGATACTGTCAAGCACCACAAGCATACCGATAGGCTGTAACTGCTTACCCAAATCCAGAATGTCATAGCAGATAAGGCGGCTGTGGGTATCCACATTGGTATGCTTGGCAAAGGTGTTGAGAGAGCCATCTGTAAATAATTCGATAGCAAGGGCGATTTCCTGTGCTTCTGGTTCGTTCTGTTTAAGAAGTTCCTCACGGAAGTCCTGCAAGGTGGGCGGCGTTCCCATATAGTTGCCCTGCTGATAGTAGCGGTACACGCTTGCCGTACATCGGTCAATAATGGATTTCTGCTTTGCTCCCAAGTTCGTGCCGCCGATGAGCTGTTCGCAAAGGGATAAAATAAACTCCGATTTCAGAATGACAGGGTTTGCACCGTCACCGTAATCGGAGTTCATATCCATAGCATTGATGTGATTTTCACTTGTCGCAGAGATATGAATAACCTCTCCCTGCATTGCTTTCACAAGCGGGGAATATTCACGCTCTGGGTCAATGATGATTATATCGGCATTAGGGTCGGTCAGAATGATATTCGTCATTTCTTCCTTTGCGGTAAAGGATTTTCCTGCACCCGACACACCGAGAATAAAGGAATTGCCGTTAAGGAGCTGCCTGCGGTTGGCGATAATCATATTTTTGCTGATAACATTCTGACCGTAATACACACCGTTTTCATGGTAGATTTCCTGCACACGGAACGGGATAAACACTGCAAGGCTCTCTGTTGTGAGGGTACGCAGGACATCTATCTTCCGTACACCAAATGGCAGGGCTGTATTCAATCCGTCCATCTGCTGATATTTCAGCACCGCAAACTGGCACAAATGCTTTCTTGAGGTAGTCAAGAGAGCTTCTGTATCATTGTCGAGCTGCTCTTTGGTATCTGCCGTATGCACCATCGTCAGCACAGCAAACATCATTCTCTGGTCACGGGTCGTCAAATCGTCCAGAAATTCCTTGCTTTCCTTTCGCTGCTGTTCCAAATCATAGGGGATAACGGCAGAAAAATTGTTGTTCTGGTTCTGCTTCCTCTGCCAATTCGTGATATTGGTTTCCACACCAAGCAGACGGTTTTCCACCTCCCGCACGGCTTCATCTGTGGGAACGGGGATAATATCAACGGACAGCATCATATTCCTGTTCAGCTCACAAAGCTCCGCAACCATACTGTCCTTGATATATGCCGCATACTCTCTGAGAAAAATCACACGCCCATATCTGTCACCCATTCTGAAGCAGTCGCTCTCAAATTCAAAGGTATCAGGGCAGATAAAATCCTTGAAATCGTGACCTTTCCGCATCGTCTGGGTAATATCGAAGTGGAACGCTGTTTCTTCTCCTGTACGGTAGAAGTCGTGGAAGATACGCAGCTTGTCGCCTGCGTCCAGTTCCACACACTTCGACCCCAGACGGTTAAAGTGGGCGATAAGGTCAGCACCCACACGGGCGAAGTAGTTTCGGGCTTCCTCGATATTCTTCTTGCAGACAGATACGGTTACATACTTATCCTGTACGATGGAATTAGCCCCTGTCGCCTTATCCAGAAGCATTTTGTTGTATTCCTTGCGGTACTTATCCAGACCGTCATCAGCCATTGGGATTAAAATAGTCTGTTCAAAATCAGCTTTGTTCAAGCGACGGTTGTTGATAGTGATTTTCGTGGTCGCACCGCTGTCAAGGGAATTAAGAAGCTCCGAGTATTCAAGGAACATTGCTTCCTTATCCTCACGGCTTGCCACGGCATAGTTTATATCCTCAAATTTAAAGGTCTTTGCGTACTTGTTCCTGCCAACAAGGAATATGCCGTCATCCCAGATTGTCTTAATCGGGATAACATTCTGTACCGACTTCGGCACAACAAACTTTTCCCTGTCCTGCTTGAACAGATTTTTAAGAGTTCTCAGCATTGTTTACCTCCTTGCTGCGTTTCGCTTTTTTCTTTTTCGTTTTCTTTGGTTTCGATGTCCTGCCTTTCTGCTTTTTCCGTACTGTCGGCAACCCTTTTTCATGGGCTTCAATGGTCGGCTTCATCGTTTCGTAATAGAGATTATCTGGCAGGAACATCAGCTTTTTCGGCATCAGAAATTCCGATTTAATCCACGCCCAGACAAACTGTTCTGCGGTCATACCGTTGTATTTGATAAATCCCATTGCCGCAAAGGGGAACGCACCTAAGATACAAACCCAACTGAGGGTTTCCGTACCAAACCGTGGACGGAGAAGAAAATACAAACCCACCGCCACGCCGCAGGCAAGGACAGAAAAAATGAACTGTCTGAGGGACAGTCCAAAAAACATACTCTCCGTATAATTACGGATTTCCTTATTTATCTTGACTTCCAATCATAGCACCTCCCTTACAAGCCCATCATTTCTCTTACAACACGGTCTGCCATTTTGACCGCACCGACAAGGACGAGCATATTGAACACAAGCTCCCCGATATAGCTCCATACCATTGTAACCGCCGCCGCATCGGGATTGACCACAGGCGGAGAAGAAGCAAATAGGGAAAAGATAATGCAGGCAAGCACGATAACCGCACCTTCAAGGCATACAGCGGCATAGCTCTTAATGAAGCTCTTGCCGACGCTTTGGCTCGGCTCTCCAGCAAAAGCGGAAAGGGGTACGGGTGCTATGGCAGTATAGATATACAGCTTGAAAAACCTGCCATATACCGACATAATCATTATGAATGACAGCACCGTAATAAACAGTCCGCCTATCAGCGTGACCGCCCATAGCGGGATACTCTCAAAAAATCCGCAGTCTTCAACGGCTGTCACGATTTCCTGCGGCAACACCGTCTGCTGTGCCGAGCCAAATCCTACGGCATTCATAATCGTGGAAATCATACCCTGCACAATCTTAAACAGTGCCATCATCAGTTCTAATCCGTAGGTCACTGCACCTTTGGCAATGGCAAAGCGGATAAACAGCTTCAAAGCCTGCTCTGGTCGCTTGACTTCTGCAAAATTTCCGCAGGTACGCATCACACCCACAACAAAGAACAGCACGAGCAGGGCAAGTCCAATAGCCTGCACCGCACCGTGAATATCCACGATGACATTCCATATCGTGCCTCCCTTAAAGTTCTCTGGGGATTGGGTAATGAGCTGCCATATCTCGGCTAATTTCTCATTCCAAGTGTTTAGGGCGTTCTCTAAATTCTGTACCACCCAGTTATCAGACATTTGACCACCTCCTTGATGATATTAGATAACGGGAGCGAGTTCCGCACTCGGCGGATCTGCTCCCGTTATCTTTTTGTGTCAGTCTGTTATCTTAGCCTGTGATAAGAGTCAAGATTTCTTTTGCGAAGGTAATGACAACGCCGCCTGCAAGGGTCAAAAATCCGTTAGCTCTCTGGGACGGGTCATGGGATTTGAGGGAAAGACCAATCTGCACGATACCAAAGCCGAGCATAATCATACCAACAGCCCTCACCAGACCGAAAATGAAATCGGACAGATTGTTGACTACCTGAATGGGGTCATTGGCAGCAAAGGCGGTTACGGAAGTACCAAGCACAAAGGTCATTGCCATAACAGCCATACAGTAATAGCGGAAGCCTTTCTTAACCTTTTTAGTCATCGGCAGCTTCGTGGTTTTCTTGTTCTCGTTCTTCTTAAAAAGTTTCATAGGGTAAATCCTCCTTATAAATTGAATATTTCTTCCAAGTCCTCATCGGACAGAAGCTCATAGGAAGTGCTGACAGCTTTCACGCTCACGGCGTTATCTGGAATATCACTGTCAAACACAAGGGTTGCGACAGCCTGCGTAGGCTCTCCGTGGATATACGGTGGTTGCCCTCCGTCAGCCGTCAGCTTCACATTCGGGTGCTTCAAGATGTCATACTTGAAGTCCATAACGGGGCGTTCTCCACGCACAAAAAGAAGTGCGTAACGGTTATCAAGCATACGCACTTCGTCTGGGGTCATCAGCTCACGCCCCGAAATCTGATAATTTGTTGAATAGTTACCACTCCGCCCAGAGCTTTTCCCGTAGGTGTTGGTATCAATGGTTTCCTTGCCCAAAAGCTCTGACACATATTTATGGGTGCTTTGCTCGTTGCCGCCCAGATACAGAAACTCATCGCAGTTGCCGACAATGCTTTCCCATTGCTTTTCAAAAAGGGCTTTGAGCTGTGCCAGATTTTGCAGGATAATGGATACCGATACCCCTCTGGAACGCATAACGGACAGGATTTTATCAAAGTCATCAGGCAATGAAACATTCGCAAATTCGTCCATTATGAAATGGCAATGCACAGGCAGGCTTCCGCCGTACTTGTGGTCTGCCAGATAAAAAAGCTGCTGAAAGAGCTGGGTATAAAGGATACTGACAAGGAAGTTAAAGCTCGTGTCGTTATCTGGTATCAGAGCGAACAGAGCGACCTTTTTTTCTCCCAGATTTGGCAGGTCAAGCTCATCGGTGGCGGTAAGCCCTGCAAGGCTCTCCAGATTGAATTTTTCAAGCCTTGCGGCAAGGGTTATCTGGATACTCTTTAGGGTCTTTGCACTACCAGAGTGGTAATCCCTGTAATACTTGAGGGCGATATGCTCTGGGTTTACCATTTCCAGACGGTCAAACAGCTCGTCCAGAGGGCTTACATAGCTGTCATCGTCCTCTCGGACTTCGCCTGCACGGAGCAGCTCCATAACCATCGGGAAATTCTGCTCGTCTGGCGGTGCTTCATATTTCAGATAAAATACCAGAGCCAGAAGCAACATACTTGCCGCCGTATCCCAGAACGGGTCTTGCGACTGTGAGCCTTTCGGCGTGGTCGCCTTAAACAAGTTTGTTACCAACCTCTGAACATCGTTATCGTTCCGCAGATAGACAAAGGGATTGTAACAATGACTGCGGTGCATATTGATAAGGTCAAGTACACGCACCTCATAGCCTTTATTTTCCAACAGACCGCCGATGTCACGGACGATTTCGCCCTTTGGGTCGAGTATTACAAAAGATGTGTTGCACTGCATAGCATTTGGCTTGCAGAAAAACCTCGTTTTTCCCGCACCAGAGCCGCCGCAGACTAAAATATTCAGATTCCTGCGGTGCTTTTTCCCGTCCAACCCGATACGGACATTCTGGGTCAAGAGCTTATTGGCTGACGGATCTTTATCTCGGTACTTCTTATTCAAAGCACCTGCGTTGCCCCATTTTGCAGAGCCGTGTTCCTCACGCCTGCGGTAATTCCTGCGTGTAGAGAAATAAACGCCGATGCCCATAGCGTAGGCAAGTAAAAAAATAAGGACAGTCTTTACGCTGTCCTCACATACCATTATTTCAAACGGATTGCCCATCGCCACAGGCAGACCTCGGATAATCTCTACAAGACCACCGCTGACATAGGGTGCTGTCAGCAGGGCAAGCCATACGACAGGAAGTATTCCGCAGACAGAAAGGATTAGGCTCGTTTTCTGGTCATCGTTCCTCATTGCACCTGCAATGCACGACCTTAACCTTTTTTGTCGGAGCGTGTGCCACCTTGCTTATCAGCTCGTCAACAGGCTCGGTGGGGCGTTCCTCCTGTAACTGCCTTGTACGCAGGGTGTTTAAGGCGTTGATGACGATATTCTTATCGTACTTGTCAAGTGCGATATGGTATCGTTCCTCTCTCATAGTCTGCACCTCCGATTAGCGTTCCTGCTCTTTGTTCTTTGCAGGCTTGTTCTTTTCCATACTCTTATACATATCGCTCTGGATTTCGCCCAGAACATCACGCATCGTGCCAAGCTCTCCCTTGAATGCCTGCGTATCCATTTCCGCATACTCTCTGGGAAGTCTGGAAAAGTCAAACCCTCTGGTATCCACGCCGTAACGGGAGCTTACCATATAGGCAACGCAGAAGGATTTGAAATCGGAAGCATCACGGCTCTCGTTGTGCTTAAAGTTATAGACTGCTGCCGATACCTCTTTTGCCATACTCACGAACAGCACTTCCTCGGAAAGCCCCTTCTTAACAAAAATGGTCTGCTGAGAGCTGTCATAATAGGCAGGCAGTTCAAGCTCCCCGACGGGTACACAGGGTACAGGGCTTGCATCAATCAGAGCAGACACAAGCTCACGCATGGATTTCGGCTCCTGTTCCTGCTGCCTGTCCTTTGCCGAGGTTTCGGAAATATCATAAACCACTTTGGCATTGTAGGAGATGCCCTTTGTCCCGTCCTCACGGGTGTATTCCTTGCTCGGCTCAAGGATAATAATTTTCTGTGCGTCCTTGTTCACATAGACACGGTTCGCTTTCCATTTGCTGTACTCTTTAAGCTGCGTTGCTTCGGGCATCTGTGCTGACACCAGAATAGCGTTAGCCACGGAGTAGCGGTCAAAGCGACCCTGCACATTAAGATACTGACGGAAGCTGTCGCCGCTTGCCATCATTTCAGAGCAGGTATTGTCAATCAGCTCATAGGCTTCTTTCCGCTGTGCCTGCTTTGCGGCAGCCCATTCCTCTTTATCAAAAGGTCTGTTGCCACCGCCGAATACATCGTAAATACTCATAGCTGTTTACCTCGTTTCTTTGGATTTTGGTTTCTTTTTCTTTCTCTGGGGCTGTTTATGCTCCGTTTTCCCGTTAGCACTTTTCGCCCTGTCGGAAGCTCCGCTTTTGTCCAAGGCGGAAGTGCCAATCTCTGCTTCCTGCTCCTTGCGGTTCTCCTTGATTTTCCGCAGTTCCTCTCTGACAGAAGGTTTCTCCTTAGTCATAGTAGCCCCCTCTGCGAACTTCTTTGGCTGCTCTGAGGTAGGCTCGGACTGAGGGGATTTTTCTGTCTTTGCCACCGAGGGGTTTGGGGCGTTTTCCTCCTTCTGGATGGGCTTGCCCATAAGCTCGTCAAGCAGCTTGTCTTTCTCCGCCTTTTCCTGCACACCAATATCTGGCTCTGACTGACCGTCCTTTGCATCTTTGGATTTCTCGGCTTCCGTCACAATAGAAGCGGTATCCACCGAAGCAAGATTAAAGCGTTCCACGATACGACTGATTTTCGATGCGTCTTCGGCACGGGCGATGACATCGACCTCTGCATTGGGGTCTTTGTTTTTCCTGTCCGTGAGGACGCAGTAAAGCACACCGTATTTTTTCGCTTCCTGAGTGAACTTTTTCAAGTCGCCGCTTTTGACAGTAAAGACTTTCAGTTCCTTACCAGAACGGAGCATACTTGTCAGCCTTGCTTTGCCTTTGGTTTTCTTTTCTTCTTTAAGAATGGAATACAACAGGATAGCGATGTTCTTCGCACCTGCACCTGTAATTTTGGCAGCGACCTCAAAGCCCTCCAAGCTCATTCGGACGATTTGTTCTGCCGCTTCGCCGCCTGTGTTCATTCTTCACCAGCTCCTTTCTTTGCTGTTCGTGTTCGTCTGCCCGTATCGTCTGCAATTTTTCCTTGAGGGTATCACTACGGGCGGAAATGCCCTCGCACAGTCTGACCTCCTTTCGGATAATTTTCAGCCGCCCCGAAATATCGGAAAGCTCTGCCTTGACTGCTTCCTTTTCTTCGCCGCTTGTTCTGCGGGATTTAGAGTAAAGCTCCTTTCTCTTCTGAAGCAGGGCAGACATCTCCGTTTTCAGAGAGCCTTTATATGAACAAAGCTGCTCCGCCGTATCAATGTGATTGCGGCAAAGTAGCCTTGTTTCCTGTGTGATGGCTTCCATCTTCATAAGGTCGTCCTTTAAAAGATAATGAAGCCGTGCATAATTTTGTTTTCTGCCTTTTGGCAGGATACCGAGCTTGTAGCAGTAATGGAGATACAGCCCACGCAAGCCGCCGATTTTCTTGGCGTTCTTCAATGAACCTTTGACTCGATAGACCTTAACCTGCAGCTGTGGCTCTGAGAAGCTCTGGAATTTGACCGCATAAGAATTTTTGCTGATACGCTCCATAATCCTGTCATTGGTGTATTTCTCTCCGAGCTTATAAAGCCGCTTGGGTCTTTGCCAGCCCTTGCCGATAATCGTCCAATACTTGCGGTTGGGGTCAAAGTTTATGCGGTAGCCCATTTCTGCCAACTGGCGGTCAAAGTCTTTCAGCGTAAATGATTTGCTGATAGCTTCATCCACCGCTTGTCTGGCAACATTATCCCTCGTGGGTCGCCCCTGCTTTTCGGCTTGGTAAAGGGCGTAGGGCTTTTTCTTGCCGCTTGGGTGTTCGATGACGGACAGGGCATACTCACGGCAAAGCTCATCGGAACGCTGACGGAGCAGCCGCAGATTTGCTTTGTTGTCGTGATAGTGCATACCATCGGCAAAAGAAACAGAGTTCACAACAAAGTGATTATGCAGGCAGTCGGTATTTAGGTGAGTGGCAACGATGACTTGAAATCTGTCGCCCCACATTCGCTCGGCAAGTTTAACGCCCACTTCGTGAGCCTGCTCTGGCGTAACCTCACCGTGCTTGAAGCTCTGAAAACCGTGGTAGCAGACAATCTCGCTCATATCGTTCCACCCCGCTTTGGTAATCATCATTTCATCTCTGGCGGTGGTCGGGTCACAGTTTACGCCTGTGACAAAGAAACGCTGCTCGGTCTTATTCTTATTGGTAGCGTACTCCATTACATCGACCATCGCCTGCAGGTCGGCTTCGGTGTATTTAGGGTTGGCGGTCTTTTCGGGATTTTCGGCATAGTCGATTGGGTGGTCGAGCCTGCCACGCACATCCCATATCTCGCAGACCGCCATTACGATGACCTGCGTGGAAGCAGATACCTTTTGCGAATGTCAATCTGAAACTCGTGCCACTTCCTTGCTTCCTCACGGAGCATCGGGGTATCCACAAAGCCGAGGGCGTTTGCCTTGACCGCAAGCTGATTGATACGGTTTCCAATGGCGGATAGTTCACGCATCATTTTATAGAACTCTGGGTCGGGCTTTTCGCAGAGCTGATAGCCCCTTACCATTTCTCTTAAAAAGGCTTCTTTTGAGCGACCCGATTTCCGCACAAGCTCATTAAGGTGTTCGGCTTCCTCCTCAGTCAGACGGAAAAGTATCTGCACATTTCTTTTTCGCATTGTCCACTTCCTTTCTCTCGGAAAGTCTGTTTATCTGCACGCAACACATACACACAACGCCGAACAGACCGCCGAGCATTGTGCCGATAATGAAAAATAAGAACTCACTCATTCTTGAACTCCTTTCTGTTCTCACGGGGTATTAGGGGCTGACCCCTAACAAGCGAATTTGGCTAACCAAATTCAGTGCTTGGTAAGACATCTCATTCTTCGCAGTCGTCCTCATACATACACTCACCGCACACGGGGCAGAAGTACGGACAGTCCGAACAATCCTCATTTTCCTGTAGTGTATTCTCGCCCGCACAGTCAAGACCGTCCTCGCTCTGCTCGGTAATATCGGCTTCGCCGCAGACAAAATCATCATCTGTAAAGTTGATAAGGTCGGTATCGAACAGGATAATTTTTGTCTTTTTCTTTGCCTGTTCGGGGCTTTCCGCATAGACGGAAACGGTCTTTCGGTAATGGGCAGTAAGGGTTACATCATACTTTTTCAATGGTTCATTCCTCGCTTTCAGCATTATATTTTGATTTGGTTTCGGTGTCTTTCTGGTGAGAATCTACTACACAATCAACGGGTATCACTCCTTTCACGGGCAGGCTTTGGTCTTGCAATTCCCAGATAGGACAACAAAAAATCGTTGAAGTCCTTGCCGACAGGCGGTGGATCATCAACGATTTTGTAGTCTTTCTGCAACAGTTCCTTCAAAGTAGCGGTACAAAGCCTGCCTACCTTGTCATTATCCAGATGCAGAACGATGGTCTTAATTTGTGGATTGGCACTCAAAAAAGTTGTGAGGGCTATGGGAATTTTGCTGTCCTTCATCTCTTTCTTTGGCTGATACACGCCCGAAAGAGAAAGCAGACTTTCCGATTTGTAGTCCTTGCCCTCGCATTTCAGATAAGTGGCATAGGACAATAAATCAATGGCGGCTTCAAATAAATGCACGGTATCCGTCGGCTCTCTTGCCAGAAGTCGAAACGAATACCGCTTGTCGCTGCCCGATGCGTCCTGCTTGAAAGTGCTGCCGAGAGTGCTTCGCAGGGCGGCATATTTCGGTGTTCCGCTTTCATCTTTGCCGATAAAAACAGCATTGTGGTAATCGGCACTCTCATAGAGCGTGCCGTCTGCAATACACTCCTGTATAAGATGATAGTCAATACCACGCCCAAAAAGATACTGTATCACTCGGTTACAATCCTTATTCTTTGGCGGCAGTAGCAGGACTTTCGGTTCATCTTTCTTGGGAGCAGGGGGTGGCTTCCAGTCCGCCATCGTCTGCCCTGTGAGAATTTCCACGGCTTCCACAAAGTCATATTCCTTGACCTTGATGAGATAATCAAGAGCAGAATAGCCGCCGAAACCTCTCGACCACCAATACCATTTACCGTTGGAAATCTTCAAGCTGTCGTGTTCTGCGGTACAGTACACATTGCTTGTGCCTTTGACCTTAACAAGATTGCTCGGCTCAAACTCACGCAGATAGGATAACAGGTCAATCTGGCGTATCCGTTCAAGCACATCTGGGTCAATCTGCACATAGGGTTGCTTAGTTCTCAATGGATAAAATCACCTCCAGAAATAGAAAAAGCCGAGGGGCTTTCGTTAAATGAAAACCTCTCGGCTATGTAAAAGTTTTATTCAAATAAATCTAATTTTCCCCTATTGCCTGTCCCAAACCCACTTTCTTTTTTCCTTAAATTATACATTCCAAACTTTAGTATTTGCTTATAAAGCAAAAACTGCTTTCCTTTTCTATTTGCAAAATGATCCTATGTCAAGAAAAAGTACAAATTAAGAATGACTTTTTTCCATCTTGCCAGCATACTTAGCCGGCAAGTTTTTGCTCCAGCTCTAATAGTTTATTCCTGTATTGTTTTTCATACTCATCAGGCGAAAGATATCCACAATGACTATGAATCCTTACTGTATTATAAAATGTCTCTATGTACTCAAAAACAAGGCGGTATGCATGTTTATAATCAAATATTTTAAAGCGGTTCAGCCATTCTCGTTTTAATAGTGAATGAAAGGATTCTATGCATGCATTATCCCATGGGTATGCTTTCTTTGAGTAACTGTTTATCATTCCTTCTGTTACTTTCTGGAATGCCTGGGATACGAATTGTATACCTCTGTCACTATGAAACACAAGCGGCGAGGTGACATTTCGCATCTGCTTCGCTTTGTTTACACATTCTACTACATGGATTGCTTCAAGACTCTGACTGAGTACCCATGCTATGATTTTCCTTGAGTAAAGATCCATTATGCTTGTCAGATACACAAATCCATTGTATGTCCATATATACGTGATATCAGATACCCATACAGCGTCCGGCCTTGAAGGATTAAACTGCTCATCAAGGATATTTTGCAGTTCACTGTTGAAATCAGAATCGATTGTTGTTACTGTATATGGTTTTACCCATTGCGCTTTGATCCCCATTTGGCGCATATAATTACCTACCGTTTTTTCAGCAATAGATTCCCCCTGCCTGTGCAGCATTTCTGTGATCTTGGGTGCACCATAGTTCTGATGCGATCCATCATAGATCTGTTTGATAGCATCCTTGATATGATCACGATGCTTTTCAGAAACCGATGGGACACGTTGCTTCCATGCACGGTATCCAGAGCGTGAAACACCTAATATTTTCAGTACCCCGCTAACAGAAACCCGGTGTTTCTGTGGCAGTTCTGCCACCTCTGTGGTGTATTCTGAAGTGGCAGTATAAATAGCTTCTGTTATTTTCCCAGGATACCGATTGCTTTTTTTAATATTTCAAGGGCATCCTTAGTATCTCGCAGTTCTCTTTTAAGACGGGCAATTTCTTTGGCTTCATCACTGGAATAATTACCTGTTCCGCGTGTGGGGACAGAACCTTCATTTTCTCTGGCTGCCTTCATCCAGTTTTTTAATGCAGACTCGCTGATCCCAAGGTTCTCAGCAGCTTTTTGAACGGTCAGTTCAGGATGATCTTTTCTGTAACGGACAGCATCCTCTTTGAATTGTTTTGAATATTGTGTACCTTTTGCCATAATGTTCTTCCTCCATATATTAATTTTATATCATCTATTGGAAGAAGTCATCTTTACTTTGTACTATTTATATACTACCACCAAAAAAAGTATATCCTATCTGTTGTTCTTCGCCCCACTTTTCCCATAAACGAGGACTTAAAACATTATTTTCAGTATATAATGGAAGTATCAAATCAAAATAGTACTTTACCTTGTCTAAATTAGTTGTCTGGAGTTGCTGAAAAAATTTTTTATAAATCTTAATATCTTCACTCAAACAACTCAAAATAATATAAGATTTTGTTTCCTCTGGAAAAATAGTAATGAAAAGCCTACTAATAAAACCTCTTTTCGTATGTCGTATTTTCTTGCCTTTCAAGTCAAAGTCAACAGCAATACAAGCATAGGTCGCAAATTTTATGCTTTCTGGAATCTCAATTACACAAGTTTCTAAACCAGTATAATCCTTACTCACAATACCTTTATCGAAAAAACTCTTAACCTCATTCATTTCTTCCAGAGTCATTGATATAGCTCTATAGTACTGTATATACTGTGGTGTTTTTAGCAAAGACGGCGTATTTGTAATGTTTTCTCTTAAGACTTTCTGTTCCACAAGTTTCTTATAATACTCAAATATAAAAGCTTTATATGCGTATATATACTTATGTTCATCACTATCTTTATCGAAAGCAGGTGCTCCTTTTTCTATAGGAGCAAATACTTCATCATCGTGAATATCGCAAAAGCAGGTCGCAGTTGTCGCATGATTGACCCCAACTCGGTCAATCATTGTTAATACTTCTGGTTCTTCATTTTCAATGGGAATAACTTGTGGTGGCTTGTTAGGGTTCAAAATATACACATGCCCATCTTCCGATAATTGAGATATTATTTTATTGTTCTGTAATGCGTGAGCCTCTTTGATATGCTTAACACATCTGGTACTATCAGGATATAAGCAGCACTTTATCTGATTTTTTCTGAACTGTTCCATGATTTGTATATTAAGAGGCTTCTTACTTTTCTTTACAGGTCTATCTTTACGATTTTTACAACACTCAAGATAAGTTTTTCCACTACCGCATGGGCATAATTCATCATCATATATCTTAAAATATTTCATCAACATCATATCAATTACCTCATTTAGATAAGCTATTGTTTTTATTATAATACTTTATTGTGAATTTTTCCACCTCTGCGGCTATGTAAAAGCGGCATCAGCTCCACGCCAATGCCGCCGTTCTTGGTTACAAAATTCCTGCCTTTTTGAGATACCCAACGCTGTCATAGCACCCTCTGAAATAGATTGCTTCCTGCTGCATATCGCTGAGCCTGTTCCGAAGCTCCAAAACTTCTATCAAAGCCTTACACTCCTGCTCGGATAAATCACTCGGCTTTTCCGTATCCAAAACTGCCATCACTTTGGGATACTCCTTGTAGAGTTCCTCTATCCTTTCCTCTATGAAATGGTATTCTGGATTTTCTTTGGGCAGCTTTGCGATAACGGAGCTTAGATATTCAGCAAAGATGTTGCTATGCACATCAACAAAGGTTTCAAATCTGAAATTATCAAGCACACCTTTCACCTCCGACATTTACTAATCTACACCTATTATACTTCCCAGAAATCAGCAATACAAATATGCAAACCGCATTATCTCTCCCGACTTGCACATTTTCTTTCGGGCTGTTCTTCTGTCTGCTCTGGCTCGGTATCCATAACGGAAGTATCTTTTTCATTCAGATTCAGCTCAATGTTAAGAGCGTTCAGCCGTTCTGTTTTTTCTTTCAGCTCATCTTCAAAGGCAAAAGGCTTCTTGATTTCCTCCTTTGCGGTTTCAAGCTGTGCGATAGTTTCCGCCTTTTTGGTCTTGGCAGCTTCCAGTCTGGCGGGGAGCTTTGACAGCTCGTTTTCAATTCGGGTCAGATTTCCGAGGGCATCAGCACCTAAATCTACCTTATGCTTTGCCTTTCCGCAGAGGTTCATACAGTAATGGGCATTGACAGTATCATAATAAATCTCCATTCGGAAACCTCGGTAGCTGCCGATTTCGGTAGGTGCGGACATCGGATAATCCTTGCAGATTGCAAGGAGCATCTCGCCTGCGTCTGCCTTTTCGGTGTAGGTCACTCCTTTTAATGTCATCGAGCAGAACTTATCCTCACCCTGCGGCTTGTGCTGCTCAGCAAGAGCTGCATCATTTTCATATCCTGCAATGCGTTCCTCATACTCTTTAATGGTCTGGGGATAGTATTTCAGCACCCTGTCCTCAAGGTCGTAATGTTCGGAAAGATAACTCTGCTTTAACACTCGGAGCTTGGAAACCTGTATATCCAAATCCATCTTTTCCTTAAAACGGGCATCGCCTGTGGCAAGCATTTTAACCTCCGCAAAGGACAGGGCAACCTCGTCCACATCTTCGGCAGAGCGTACAGGGCTTTTGCTCGTCATTATCTGGCTGATAAATTTCTGCTTGCTCTCCACCAACTGATAGAGGTAGGCATCAAAAGTTTGCTCGGTCACATAGCGGTAAACCTCCACCTCTGGGAACATATTTCCCTGCCGTTCAATACGCCCCTGCCTTTGTTCAAGGTCGGAAGGACGCCACGGACAGTCAAGGTTATGGATTGCTATGAGCCTGTCCTGCACATTCGTACCTGCTCCCATCTTAGGAGTAGAGCCGAACAGCACACGGACTTCGCCGCTTCTGACCTTGCCGAACAACTCTTTTTTCTGTGCATCGGTGGTCGCTTCGTGGATAAATCGTATCTGCTCCGCAGGAATACCACGGGCTATCAGTTTCTCCCTCATATCGTCGTAGACATTGAAAGTACCGTCATTTTTCGGGGTGGACAGGTCGCAGAACACAAGCTGTGTCGCTTTGGTATCGGCGTGTTCCTCCCAGATACGGTACACATTATCCACGCAGGCATTGACTTTACTGTCTGGGTCATCTGGTAGCATCGGGTCAATCATTCTCTGGTCAAGAGCCAGTTTCCGTCCGTCATTGGTTATCTTGAGCATATTGTCGATATTAGGCTCGACAAGCCTTGCCCTGACTTTCTCAGCCCGCTTCGCAAGGGAAGCTACCATTTCGGTCTGTATCTCACTCGGCTTGGTCTTAATATTGTGGTAATTGACCTTTGGCACAGGGAGCTTTAGCATATCGGCGGTCTGAATATCCGCCACCTCACGGAACATATGCATCAGTTCTGGCAGGTTATAGAATTTGGCAAACCTCGTCTTGGCTCGGTAATTCGTGCCTTCGGGTGCTAATTCCAGAGCTGTAACCGTTTCTCCAAAGGTGGAAGCCCAACTGTCAAAATGCTGCAAACCGTTCTGTGCAAGGGTGTCATACTGCAAGTACCTCTGAACGGAGTACAGCTCAACCATTGAATTGCTGACAGGCGTACCCGTTGCGAAAACCGTGCCACGGTTGCCCGTGATTTCGTCCAGATAGCGGCATTTCATAAAGAGGTCGCTTGATTTCTGGGCTTCGGTCTGGGCGATACCACCTACATTTCGCATCTTGGTGTAGAGGTACAAATTCTTGTAAAAATGGCTCTCATCAATGAAAAGCCTGTCAACGCCGAGCTGTTCAAAGTCGATGACCGTATCCTTACGCTTGGTGTCATTGAGTTTTTCGAGCTTCGTCTTGATTGCTTTTCGGGTTTTCATTAGCTGTTTGACCGTGAACTGCTCGCCTTTGGAAGCCTGCACATCGTCAATGCCACGCTCAATATCATCAAGCTGCTTTTCCAACTGCTCCCTCTGGCGTTCTATGCTCATCGGGATTTTTTCAAACTGCGAATGCCCGATAATGACTGCATCATAGTCGCCTGTGGCAATCCTGCCGCAGAACTTCTTGCGGTTTCCTGTTTCAAAATCCTGCTTTGTTGTCACAAGTATATTTGCACTCGGATAGAGCCGTAGATATTCGGAAGCCCACTGACCGACAAGATGATTCGGCACAACAAACATAGATTTCTGGCATAAACCGAGCCGTTTGCTTTCCTGTGCGGCAGCTACCATTTCAAAGGTTTTTCCTGCTCCCACCTTATGGGCAAGGAGCGTACTGCCGCCATAAAGGATATGGGCGATAGCGTTGACTTGATGGGGTCTAAGTGTGATTTCTGGGCTGATACCTCCGAAAGTGATATGGCTTCCGTCATACTCACGGGGTCGCACAGAGTTAAAAGTGTCGTTGTAATAACGGACAAGGCGGTTTCGCCGTTCTGGGGCTTTCCATATCCAATCCTGAAACGCCTGCTTGATGACTTCTTGCTTCGCCTGTGCCGCCGTGGTTTCCTTTGCATTGAACACCGCTTTTTTATTGCTGTGTTCGTCATACACATAATCAAAGATACGGGTGTCACGCAGATTTAAGGTGTCCTCAATAATACGATAGGCGGAAGCCCTTTTCGTACCATAGGTGCTGTCCGCCTTTACATTCCCCATATCGGAGCTTTTATTCTCTATGAACCAGTCTCCGTTTATCGGGGTGTATCGTACCTTTAATCTTCCTGCGGCATAGCTTGACGGAGTTAAAAGCTCCATCACAAACCGCTGTATATCTTCCTGCGGTATCCAAGTCGCACCCAGACGGACAGAGATTTCCGCCGCCGAGAGGTCTTTGGGAATGACCTTTTTCAAGGCATCCACATTGACTGCAAGCTCTGGGTCATTCTTCGCAGCAAGCTCCGCAACCGTCAGCTTGTTGCGGACATTTCCCGACAGATACTCGTCTGCGGCTACATAGGAAACAGGCTCACAGTTCGGTACTTTGAAGATAACACCTTGTAAATCCTGCACAAGCTCAGCCTGCGTTTTGCCTGTGAGCTGCTCCATATAAGGCAAATCAACACGGGCTTTCTCCCCGATAGAGAGGGCAAGGGCTTCACTTGCTGTTTCAACCGAAGTTACTTCTCGATGGGGCTTAATAGTCCGCTTCGTGAACATATCCGCTTTCCGTTTGAAGTTGCCCTCATCATCAAGCACCTCCAGAGAACATAAAAGGAAGTAGCTCTCGTCTGAAGCAAAAGCAAGATAATTTCCTCGGCTGTTGATTAGACCGTATTTTGCGGTATAGGCATCATACAGACGGTTGAGGTTTTCCTGCTCGGTGCATATCATTTCCTCTGGGTAATCCTCGGTCTGATACTCAATGAGCTTACGCACACAGTCACGGATTTGGATAAGCCCTTTGATACGGTTTTCTGCGGTCATCGACACAGAAGCAGGTTGCATACGGTCGTTCTCTCGGAAATAAACCTTGCCGTCCACCAGAGTAAAAGAGAAATTACGCACATTCGGGTCAGCAGGAACGGAAAGCTCCTGCTCATCGGAGATTTCATCAACCCTATTATCAAGCTCTGGGATTTCGCCGTTTATCCTCTGAACTGCATTGGACAGAAGCTCGGAAAGTGGTATATCCTTACGGGCTTTACAGACAGGCTCGAAAGTACCAAAGCGTGTGTTTTCCATCTTTATCTCGCCCAACACCATTTCGGGGTGTTCGACAAAATATCTGTTCATCGTAACACCGTTTTCGTCCGTATCAAGGTGTACCCAGTCTGGCTCTATATCCATCACTCGGTCACGCTTTTGCAAGATAAGAATATCGCTCGTGACCTCCGTGCCTGCGTTTGCCTTAAAGGTGTTGTCTGGCAGACGGATAGCACCTAAAAGCTCGGCTCTCTGGGCAATATACTTGCGTACCTCTGGACTTGCTTTATCCATCGTACCCTTTGAGGTAATGAACATCACAACGCCGCCGGCACGGACTTTATCCAGAGCCTTTGCGAAAAAGTAGTCGTGTATGAGAAATTTCTGGGCGTTGTATCGGCTGTCATTGACCCTTATCTCCCCAAAAGGCACATTACCGAGGACTACATCAAAATGGTCGTCTGGGAGATTTGTTTTCTCAAAGCCCTCAATGGCAATGTTCGCTTTTTGGTAGAGCTGCTTTGCAATCCTGCCTGTGAGAGAGTCGATTTCCACGCCGTGGAGCTTGCTGTTTTGCATACTTTCGGGAAGCAGACCAAAGAAATTGCCTGTACCGCAGGACGGCTCCAAGATATTGCCTTGTGAAAAGCCCAGGCGGTCAAGTGCGTCATACATCGCCTTGATAACAACAGGCGGCGTATAAAAAGCGGTCAGCGTTGACTCCATAGCGGCACGGTATTCCTCTGGGGATAGGCTGGCATATAGCTCCTTAAATTCCTCCGCCCACGCCGCATTGTGTTCATCAAATGCCATAGAAAGACCGCCCCAACCGACATACTGAGATAAGACCTCCTGTTCTTCGGGTGTGGCAAGGCGGTTTTCGATTTCAAGCTCGTGCAGCAGGTTGATTGCCGCCATATTGTTACGGAACTTTTCTTTTGCTCCGCCGACACCGATGGCGTCATCGTTAATACGGAAATTATGACGGTCTACAGCAGGAGCTTCCGTTTTTTCTTCGGGGAGTAATTCGGTTTTTTCCTGTTCCAATAGCTTTTGGATATAGCCGATTTTCTCCACTCGGTTTATCGGAAAACCCACATTGTTCTGGAATGTGATGTCACGCAGGGACACATCGCCGCTGATTTTGCCAATGTTCTCAATGAGATATTTACGGTTATCTATGATGATTTCCCTGCCTATGAGGTCGTCTGCGGATTTCTCCATTTCAATGGCAGGAGCTTCTGAGCCATTCATTATATCGGCATACGCCTGTGGTTTTTCTTTGGCTTCCTCGGCTGTCCTGTACCAATCACTTTCGGTAGCCATAATCTCATCAAGGAGCTTCTCGTCCTCTTTGGTCAGCTCGGTGTGCTGTTCCAAGAATGGGATAAACTCACCTCTGCCACGGAGCAGGCTTTCTCGGTCATCTCCATATAGCTGTTCGCCCTTTGGCGATAAGGCATAATCGTAAAAATTCTTAATGTGGGCAATTAAATCACCCTCACCATCGCCAATATCAAACCGCCCTTCATAGTTAAATTCCTCGCCGCCGATAACAGCCTTGATAACAAAATCGGTCTTGTGATACCACCCGATATTTTTATCGCCCTCACGCTCACGGTGCTGTTTCTCGTCCAAAATACCAAGCAGCTTATTCCCCAGAGCAAAGCTCAAATCCGTATAGCGGTCATTAAACTGTCTGTCATAAAAGGCAGGGTGTTCGGAAAAACCGATAGAAAACTGTATTCCGTCCTGCTTTTTCTCGGACGGTGTTTCTGTCCTCTGTTTCTCGGTTACGACCACTTTCAAATGGTCATTTGCAGGATTTTCCGTTAGCTTTTCTTCAAAGTCGGCTCGGCTGTATTCCTGTCCCAAGATAGGGAACTCGGCATTTTGCAGATAAACCTTTTCCTCGGTAAGTGTTGCAATCTCATATTTATCCGCACCGATATACACCACATCGCCCTCATTGTAGAGGTAACGGAGTGGGTGCAGCTCCCTTAATTCCTCGGTAAACTTCCACCCATTACTGCGGCTGAAAACCGAGGTCGTTTTCCATTGTACCTGTGCAAGAAAGTCTATGAGCTGTTGAACAGTTGAGGGGTCGGACAGGTGCTGTTCCATTTGCTCGGCGGTAACATCTGCAAGGTCGCTTCGTTCCACAGCAGATAACAGGTCTTTTTCGTACCTGTCCAAGTCACGGATAAAGTCAGATAGCCGCAAAGCAAGGGTATCCCGTTTGTCGGCAGGCGGCAGGTCACGGTGGGCGTCAATAAAACGCTGCCTTGCTATTTTCCTCTGGGTGTCAATCTCATATTGGGGAGCTGACACGCTCTCCAGATAATCGGCATAATGGTCTTTTTCTTTCGGATTGAGATAGCGGTTATCCTTAATCAGCTCACGCAGACGCTTTTCAACCTGTGACCATTTCAACACAAGGTCGTGATTGGTATAAGTGCCGTTTCGGTCAATGGCAAGACCTTTGCTGTCATGCCAAGAATGACCGCTGAAACCATCGGGGAAGATGTGCGTACCGCCGCCCGTTCCATACTCATTTTTAAGGAACTCAATATTTTTCTGTCTGTCCACGCCCTTTTGGAATTGGCGGTAGATGCGGTATTTTCCGTCCGCAACACCGCTGCCTTTCTGAAGCACGGAGTCAATATCTTCTTTGGAAATAGCAAAAGCAGAGGCTTTTTCGTCCTCTGCTTTTGCTATCATTTCGATTTGTTCATCTACGGTTGGAAGATTGACCCTAACCTCATCCTCTTTGGCAACGCTTACTTGTAAATCAGTTCGGTCAGTATCACTTCCTCCGCTTGGCTGCGGATGTTGTTCATCAGTCCGACCCACTGCATCGGTGCTTTCTCTTTCAGTTCCTCTGTCACGCCCTGCTCGGCTGAGAGCTGCTTCGTCAGAAGCTCCAACCTCTGGAGTGCTGTCTGCTCTACCTCGTGCAGATGCCCGTTCAGCCTGCCCGATGTCAGCAGATTGAGATAGGTCACTCGCTTGTGCTTCTCCAGATAATCCCTGTGCATCAAAGCGTACCTGCCAAGCGGAAGCTCTGGCTCTGTCGGTAATGTTAGGTCGGGAATAAGATAATCCCCCTGTCTGCTGTAAGTGATTTTGCTCATTGTATTCGCTCCTTTCGGGTTGTTGTCTGCCTTTATCATACTGAGCCTGCGTTCTTTGTGCAAAGGTGCGATTCTGGTCTTTTTCCGCCATTTGCACATTTCGGATAGACTGTGAGATTTCCCGTAACGCCATTTCCGCAATATCGCTCGTGGCAACGCCGATGGCGTTTATCGTTGCAGGGGTATTGAAATTTACAATATCCGCAAAATCATCACGGTCAAAAAACTCATTCGTATCCAGACCGCAGCGGCTGATCAGCATAAAAGCAACGCTGTTTGCTGCCAGCCGCCTGTAAACGACTTCTATATTAAAGTCATCCAGTTCTTCCAAAAAGCTGTCTTTCGTGCAGTCCTTTAACTGAGAAAAATAGTCTTGCAGATTGTCCTCCACGGCGTTCTTTGCCGTTTCCATTAAGGCAGAAGCAAGGTCAGTGCTTTCCACATCTCCAAACCTGTCCGAGAGCCTTTCCATAACAGCCTGCTCGTATCGCTCATCCATCTGCCATATCGGAACAGGGCGGCTGCCATAATAGCCCTCGTGGGTGTCGGACACATCAAAATAGTATTTCAGCGTATTCCTGCGACCTTTCGGGTCAAATACGGCAATACCCTTGCTGTCCTTATTGACCCAACGCTTGAATTGCCTGTTCCAAGTTTCGAGCTTCGCAACGGCGACAGCATCGGGGCGTTGGGCGTATATTAAAAGCTGTTCGTCAAAACGGCATTTATAGTTGCGGCAGGCAGAGGACAGAAAGCCCTGCCACGCCTGCGGATTTTTTGCAACCGCAACGCCTGTACGCCGATACAGCTCTGTGATTAGCTGATACTTCGCAGCCATTCAACCTACACCTCCTTATCGTTTTTGTTTCAAATATTCCTGTTTGCTCACTCCGCACCACCGCCAAGAAAAGCAATGACCTTGTTCGATTTAATGCTCTTTTGCAGGTCATTGATGAGAGTAATATCCGCAACCGTGATGCCCTGCATAGAAAGAATATCGTCCATAGTCATAGCGGCAATCGCTTTTTCATCGGTAAAGCCTGCTTCCAAGACCTTATTCAAGACCTTGACGGCTTTCTGATTAACAGCCATATTCTAAATCCTCCTTATCGTTCTAAATCCTTGTGCTTCGGTGTTTTCTGCGGCGTTTGTTCCGCAGGTTTCGGCTCATAGGTCGCCCCGTTTTTCTGCATACGCTCGGCAAACTCGCAGATGTGGTACAGATTGCTGCCGACTTCGGTATGGTATTCATCAATAAAGCGGCAGGGATACTCCCGTTTCTCTCCCCAAGAGATCTTGACAATGACCTTTCCGCCGTCTGGGATACGGAACAGTTCTTTATATTGAGGGTCAATATAGCGGATACCTTGTTCCGCTTTCTGGATATGCTTATCAAGCCATTCCTTCACATAACAATAGCAATAAAAATTATAGTCGCCTTTGGTGGGATTGCATCGAAGCAGAAAAGCGTGTTTCTCCGTATCTACACGGAAACCGTACTCAGTACAATAGTTGCCCTTTATCGCACTTTCGGGAAAATGCCTTGCAAACGCACTCATATCATAGCGGTTATGCAAAAGCCCTTTATCCTTCCGTAAAGCATTGATGACCGTATCAAGGTCTGCCTTAAATTCGTCAGATTTCCATTGGGGTCTGGTATCAAACCAAGTGGTGTAAAAGCCATAGCCCGTTGTGGCAAAGTCTCCACGCAGATGCCCGATAGTGCCTGTCTGCCCCTCAAGCTGCATACTTTGGGCATAGGTGTATTTCTGTTCTGTCGGGGTTAAAGGTCTTGTCTTTATTTCATTACTCATTCGGCTGCTCCTTTCTTTCCTTTTTCTCCTTCTGCTCGTCTAAAATCTTGCGGATACAGACATCGCAGAAAATAACTAACCCGTCCTTATATCGGGGATAAGGACAGGTCGTGCAGTCATATTTTGATTTATCGCTCACGGTCATCACCGTTTTTCTGCTTTTGTGCAGGCTGATTATAGGGCATACGGCACTCTGACTGGTATCGTTCATTCAGCTTTTTCCGTGCATCATCAAGCTCATTCGTGTAATAACCCCAGAAATAATTTGAGCCGCCCTTGCAGTACCAACACACATAAGGGTTGGGTGCGTTGGGATTGTGACCGATGACAAACTCTGTACTCCCGATAGTACAGCTCTCGATGATTTCATAGTTCTGATTGGAGCGTTTTTCTTCGTCCATAAGCACCTCTCTATTCTTTGGCATAACGCCGATAGGCTTTCTCGCCCGTGGCTCTCATTTTCTGAACAGGGCGGCTCCCTGCAAGCTCTGGATGCTGTGCCTGCAGCTTGCGGCGTGTCCTGCTGACGCTCTCAAAGCTCGGCAGACCGAGATATTTGTGCTGCGTCATTATCTCTGCAAGCGGCATTGCCCCTGCATCCTTCAGACAGGCATTACAAAGTGCAAGATATAGCACCATATCGTCATTTCTGGCATCTTCATTCTTTTCCAGAACAGCCCTGACTTTCTTTTCAATGGTTTTAAGGTTTTTCATTGTTACCTCCATAAAGGAAAGGGCGGCATCTTTCAGCCGCCCAGACCACTTACTTTTTCTTTCTGTTACGGATATTCAGCCATACCGCCGCACCCACAATGAACACGACAAGCACGATTGCGATAATGGTTTTAGCGTCCATCAATTAGTCCTCCTTTTTCTTCTTTCTGTTCTTATAGCCGACAAATCCGAGAACGCCCGCACCGACAACAGACAGAGCTGCAAGGCTTACCCATAAGCCCAGATTGAAGTCATCGCCTGTTTTCGGGGTATCCCTGAACTCATTGTGCATCTGCACGATAGCCGTAGCGTCCACCTTGACCGTTGCCTGTTTATCGGCAGGCAGGATATATCCTGCGGAAGCCTTGTTACTTACTTCGGATACGGTATAGTCGCCAATCCGCAAGCCCTCAATCACGATTTCTCCGTTCTTATCTGTCTTAAAGGTCTGGTCATAGTCCACGCCTGTCACACGGAAAGAGAAGCCCTCCACCTTACCGTCAGAGGAAGTCTTTACGATTTTAAGAGAGCCTTTCTGTGCTGCATTGATAAATCCTACACCCGCCTTATTTTCCACGGTGTAGGTCTTGCCGTTCTCCTCAACGGATACGGAATACACATTTTCGTCAAGCACAAAACCTGTCGGAGCTTTGGTTTCCTTTACCAGATATTTGCCGAAGCGGAGTTCACTCATCTGGTAAACGCCGCCGTCAAGTTCTTTCATTTCGCCAAGCAACGTATCGTCTTTATCCAGTTTCCCATCGCCATTGGTATCGGAGTAAACCTCAAATACCGCACCAGACAGCTTGTTGTCGGGATAATCCTCATCAACCTTTGTCAAAGCGATATTGCCCTTAATGAAGTAGTTGACAAGTTCGATTTCCACAACTTCGTCCACCTTGCCGATAGTCACGGCGATTTCTTCCTCGGAGAGTACATATCCCTTCGGGCTTTCGATTTCACGGATTATCCAAGTTCCATACGGTACTTTGGCAAAAGAAAAACTACCATCATCTTTTGATGTGGTAGCTACAATCGCATTTTCCTTTGTAAACTCGGTAGTTCCTGTCTTAAAGATACCGATAACTGCACTGCCCAGAGCTTTTCCATCCTCATCAGATTTCTTACCGCTTACAGAGCCGTAAATAATGTCATTTGTGATAGCTTCGCCCTCATTGGCTATGATGCGGACAGTTTCGGTATCCTGTCCTGCGTATTCAAAAATAACAGGGTATTTTGCATCGCTGACAATATATGCGGAGTTGGTCGAGGTTTCCTGCACATAATAGCTGCCCATCGGCAGGTCGCTGATAGCTTTCCCGTGACCGCTTTCATCAAGGGAAATGACCTCAATCAGACCGTCCGCAGGAATGGTCTTTCCATCTGCGGCTGTGAGTTCCTCCGCCGCATACAAGCCAAAGGTCACATCAAAGATTTCTCCATTCTTGCCAATGCCGTAGGCTTCATCAATGGCAAGGCTCTTGATGAGGTCGATTTCAACACGCTGTTTTTCATTATAGAAAGAAGTAGCCGTTTCCGTTACATCAACATTCTGTCCTGCATACACAAGCTCAACAGAACGAACTTCCTCATTCAGCACCATTCCATACGGAGCTGTGATTTCCTTAACCTCATATTTTCCGAGATACAGTTCTTTGGATTTTGCTGTACCGTCCTTTCCTGTCGTAACGGTATCCACAACCTCGCCCTTGTTTGCTCTGACCGTTCCGTCCAGAGTGACAATATCCTCGGCTGCGGTAATCTCATAGACTGCACCCTCAAGACCGCTGACAGAGAAAATCGGCTGATACAATCCCTTATCGCCTGCCACGGAGCTGAATACTTCGCCAGACTTTTCTACTGTAATTGTACCTTTCTGTGCCATATTGGAACGTACTACCTCAATAACGGTAATGCCGCTTTCTTCCTCGGAATTTTCCTGCACCACATCAAAATAAACAGGCTCGGAATTTAAGACATACCCATACGGGGCTTGTACTTCCACAAGGGAATAGCCTTTGCCGTATTCCAATGTCTGCGGTGTGATTAGGTCGCCGTCTGCCGTAGTATAGAAGGTGTCAATGGTCGTCACTTCGGGATAAGTGAAAGTCATAGTCACAAGATTTCCATTTGGGTCGTAAATCTGGAAGCCTGCACCTGCATACGGGATTGTATTGCCTGTTTCTGCATCTTTCTTTACGATTTTGATATAGCTCTCAAAGTTAGCGTTGTTGATAAGGTAGCGGTAGGTCTGACCGTCCTTGCTGATAAACACATCAAAGTCTTTCATCAGTTCACGCCCCTCCCAACCAAAGGTCTGGCGGACGGTATAAATGCCATACGGCATATCCTTTGTCTGGGCAAAACCGTTCTCGTCACATGTCAGCACATCACGCTCGGTTTCCTTTGCATTTTCATAGCTGCCTGCGGATTTGAGGAACACTTCAAATACCGCACCTTCTTCGGGTGTTTCAATCTGGGTTTCCCCGTTATCCGTATGCTTGATGAGTGCGATATTGCCTTTGATGACCTGTTCATTCACATCGTTTGCGGTACTGTTAAGCTCTACCGTGTATAGTTCTGGTTCTGCACCTACCTTGTGGATTGCGGTATCCAGAAGATACCCCTCGGACGGGCTGATTTCACGGACAGTCCAATCATTATCACAGATATAATACTTGGTCGTAAACTGACCGTTTTCATCAGTCGTGTAGGTGTCAATCAGTTCCTCACCTTTATAGATGCCGTAAACCGCACCTGCAAGGGAAGCGTCGCCCTGCGGAGAACCTGTTTCTGCATCGGTCTTTGTCACAGTCACTTGGAATTTCTTCAACACATTGTCGAAGCTGCGTTTTGTGACCTTGTTCCATTCAATCGGAGCTGTCTGGGAAGCAGGAACGACATAGCGGACTGCGGTATCCACTTCCTCAACCACATACGGGGTATCGCCACTGATAAGGACATTTTCAAACTTAGCTAGTCCGTTTTTATCAGTCACGGCATACTCGTCAACAGGCAAGCCGCTTAAAGATGTGCCATAAAGGTGGAATTTCATTCCCTCCACCAGATTGTCCTCGGAAGTCTTAACGATTTCCAGACTGCCACGCTTCAAAGTATTGCTGAAGGTCACAGTAGAGGTTTTTCCTCCGATAAGTGTGACAGTCTGGGTTTTCTGCGGCTCATAACGGTCAATAGACTGTTCTGTGACCGTATAAGTGCCAGGGAATAATCCCTCCACGGAGACAGAGCCGTCCTTTCCTGTCTTAACTGTTTTATTGAAGTTATCACCTTTGATTGTAAAAGAGATGCCCTCCACAACTCCGTCCTCAGAAGTCTTTTTGAGGGCAATCGTGCCTGTCGGCGTTTCGATATTGATATATGCAGACACGGTATCAGCATTCTCCACACCTGTTACCAAATCCTGCAAGTTCGGGTCGCCATAGGCAATGAGCTTTGCACTGCTGCTGACAGTCGGCACATTGTTCCTCTTTGCCGTAATGCGGACAGAACCGCTGATAGCTACGGTGGAGCTGATTGTCAGCTTATTTCCAGACTTCGATACACTCACATTGCTGTCAGAGCTTGAAAAGCTGTAATCGGAAAGGACGCCGTTGCTGTCCGTCAATGTGATGCTGTACTTTCCGTCCTTGTAGGCAAGCTCCTTTGTGATGTCATTCTTACCGCCCGACATAAAGCTCGGAATGGTGTTATGCTCACGCAGCATTGCAACAATCTGGTCATACACTGCCCTTGCTCCGCTGTTGGCATAATTTGAACCGAAGTGCAGGCTGTAAACGGTGGTGCTTGTCTGGTTATATGAGCCTGTGGCTTCACGGCAGCCTGTGACAAACTCCCATACGAGGGTCTGCGTGGCAAGCCATTTTTCATCATCACTTCCCGACAGATTATTTCGGTTGCCCTGATACCCATAGAGCAGGGCAAGCCCAACCACCTTTTTCTGATTGGCTGAAAGGGCGTTCCAAGTATCAGAGGAAGCCTTTTTCAAGGTGTTTCCTGTTTTCAGCGGTACTCCCGGCTGAATACAAAACGCATTCTCACCGTCCACAAACATACGGTACTTGTAATTTCCCGTTCCGCCTGCGGTATAACCGCCGATATTCGCACTGGAATTGTACCTCATCGCATTACCGTTGCTGTCATAGGTGTGGGAAAAGGAAATCGTCCCGATGTCACCCGCAGCAAACGCTGTCGCAGGCATTATGGATAATGCCGTGACCGCAGCCATTACAAAAGCCGCAGCCTTTTTGAATAATTTAGGGATTTTCATAGTTACCTCCTGTAATTTGGATTGAATATTTTACCTTACTGACCGAAAAAAGCTGCCCGTTATGGACAGCTTAAAGTATTTCTTTTCTCGGATAGTTACTGGCAGTAGTTAGGGGGTGAGGTGTGGAGAGGGGGAAGCCAAAATAATGGCTATGCACTCAAATGGGCAGACCTCGCCCTCGGTGTGTGGCTATCTCTCGTGAGCCTTGTTCCGCTGCAAGTGTCGGTTATAAAACTCCAACGCCTTGACAACAAAATCCGTTTCCTGCCCTCTGGGAACAGTCTTGGGAATGAGCTTGGTTATCCTCTCGTCACGGAAAGCAGGTTTTCCCTTCTGGTTGGGCTTTTCTTCCTCCATAATGGACTGGATAACCTCGGAAGTGAGCTTGCCGTATTGGTTATACTTCTTCATTTTGATAGCCTGTGCCAATGACGGGGTAGCATCGTTGTACTCCATTGCTTCAAGCAAGGTGTATTGCTGTTCCTCGGTCAGATAGGAAATTTCAACCGCAGGACGGAAAGCAATCTGCCGTTCATCTACCATTTGCAGGATTTCGGGAACAAGCTCGGTTAGACGGATATAGCGGCGTATCTGGTCTTTGCTTTCTCCAACAAGTTCTCCTAATTCCTTATCAGAACGCCCTTTTGATAAATTAGTCGCCAATGGCGACGCATTTTCTTTTGGGGGTCTGCCTGCCTGTCGTTTCATAGCTTCCAACCGCATTTTATACGCAAACGCTTTCTCACTCGGCAAAATAACAGAGCGTTGGAGATTACTTTCCACCATAACAATAATGGCTTCATCACGGGTAAGCTCTTTGACCTCGCATTTCAGCGTTTCAAGTCCTGCAAGTTCACAAGCCTTTTTTCGCCTGTGACCACTGATAAGCTCATACCGTCCGTCCTCTTTTAAGCGAACTGTCGCAGGGGTCATTACACCGTTTCGCTTGATACTCTCAACAAGCTGTTCCATATCCTCGTCCATTAAAACCTTGAACGGGTGGTCTGGAAACTCGTCAATCTCCGATATGGGAATATCCCTTATCTTAGAGAGCTTTGCTTCCTCACGGCTTTCGTCCGTCTGAAAAAGGTCATCGTATGCAGTCAGCTCGATTTTGGTTTCTCTGCTTCTCGCCAATCTCTGCCACCTCCTTTCCGAACTGCTCATAGGCTGCGGCAACCTTGCCGCTTTTGTCGTAGGCAAAGATACTTTTGCCCTCTGCGGTAGCTTCCACCGCACGGATAGAATGAGGTATCTCGGTATCAAACACCTTGATTTTCTGACCGTATGCACTTTTGACCGTTGCCGTAATCTCCTTAGAAATGTTGGTACGGGGCATTACCATAGTCATTAAGATACCGTCTATCCGCAGCTTTGGGTTGATTTGCCGCTTGACCATTGATACGGAGCGAAGCAAAAGCTCCAAACCTTTAGCCGAGAGATAGTGGGGCTGTGTCGGGATAATCACGCTGTCAGCCGCCGCCAGAGCATTGATGGTTATCATGCCTAAGCTCGGCATACAATCAATAAGCACATAATCGTAATTCTTTTTAACCTCATTGACATAGGTTTTCAGTACACGCTCACGGCTCATTGCATTGATTAGCCTTACCTCAAAGCCCGACAGCTCAATGTTTGACGGAAGCAGGTCAACGCCCTCTCTGTGATGGATAATACCCTGTGAAGCATCAAGCGTTTTATCGTCTATGATGTTCTGCATCACAGTAGAGAGCGTTATGGGAATATCGTCTGGTCTGTTATAACCCAGAGCCATCGTGAGATTTGCCTGTGCATCGGCATCAATCAGCAGGACTTTTTTACCCTGCTGCACCAGACTTACACCCAGATTGACCGCTGTGGTTGTTTTTCCGACACCACCTTTCTGGTTAGTCAGAGCAATTACTTTGCAATTTGACATAGATGCGTCCTCCTTTCACATAGATTTAGCCACTTTGTCAAGGTGGCTATGTAAACAGTACCAGAGAACGCAAAAAAGCCGCCTACTCTTAAAATCAATAAGAATAAGCGGCTTTGTAATTTGCCTTAGACATATTCAATTTTCATTCTCTTGGTCGGTGCATTTATGACCTTAAAAATAAGCTCGTCAATACAATCCGTATATCTGCCTTGCTGAATAAGCTGATTTTTTAACTCTACAAGGCTATGTATTAAAAGTTTTCTTTCGTGGCTATCCAAATACAGATGATTAAATTTCTCTCTCATAAGCACACCTCCACTTCTTTAGCTTCATTATATTTGAAAACGGGGGAAAGGACAAATCTGCAAAAGGGACAAAAAATAAGCGTACCACTATTTCTAATGATACGCTTATCATATTTAACTGTTAATCAAGGTCTATGAATACCCTTACAGTGGTATCTCTCCACTGATTTTTCCTTACATACTGTCCGTTAGCCTTCCGATAGGCTGCTGCCTGCTCGAAACTAAGCGGCAATTCAAAGGAAAGAGAACTCCTACCTATTTGCGATAGCAGCCTGAGCAGCAGCAAGTCTAGCAATTGGAACTCTGAATGGTGAGCAAGATACATAGTCAAGACCGATCTTGTTGCAGAACTCAACAGATGTTGGGTCGCCGCCGTGCTCACCGCAGATACCGCAGTGGAGCTTTGGATTAACTGGCTTACCAAGTTCAAGAGCCATTTCCATAAGCTTGCCTACGCCGTTCTGGTCGAGCTTAGCAAATGGATCGTTCTCGTAGATCTTTGCATCATAGTAAGCATTGAGGAACTTACCAGCGTCATCTCTTGAGAAACCGAATGTCATCTGTGTAAGGTCGTTTGTACCGAAGCAGAAGAAGTCAGCTTCCTTAGCGATCTCGTCAGCTGTAAGAGCAGCTCTTGGGATCTCGATCATTGTACCAACCTCGTACTCAAGGTCAGAGCCAGCAGCCTTGATCTCAGCGTCAGCAGTCTCAACAACGAACTTCTTAACATACTTAAGCTCCTTGATATCATTTACCAGTGGAATCATGATCTCAGGCTTAACTGTCCAGTCTGGGTGATTCTTCTTAACGTTGATTGCAGCCTTGATAACAGCCTTTGTCTGCATCTTAGCGATCTCAGGATATGTTACTGCAAGACGGCAGCCACGGTGACCCATCATTGGGTTGAACTCGTGAAGTGAAGCGATGATAGCCTTGATAGTCTCAACAGGCTTGTTCTGTGCCTTAGCAAGAGCCTCGATATCAGCCTCTTCTGTTGGTACGAACTCGTGAAGTGGTGGGTCAAGGAATCTGATAGTAACAGGGTTACCCTCAAGTGCCTCATAAAGAGCCTCGAAGTCAGCCTGCTGCATTGGCTCGATCTTAGCAAGAGCAGCTTCTCTCTCTTCAACTGTATCTGAGCAGATCATCTCTCTGAATGCAGCGATTCTCTCAGGGTCAAAGAACATGTGCTCTGTACGGCAAAGACCGATACCCTCAGCACCCAGCTCTCTTGCCTTCTTAGCGTCAGCAGGAGTATCTGCGTTTGTTCTAACCTTCATTGTTCTGAACTTGTCAGCCCAGCCCATGATTCTGCCGAACTCGCCAGCGATTGTAGCGTCAACAGTTGGAATGATACCATCATAGATGTTACCTGTTGAACCGTCGATAGAAATGTAGTCACCCTCGTGGAACTCCTTGCCTGCGAGTGTGAACTTCTTGTTAGCCTCGTCCATAACGATATCTGAGCAGCCAGATACGCAGCATGTACCCATACCACGAGCAACAACGGCAGCGTGTGATGTCATACCGCCTCTAACTGTAAGGATACCCTGTGAAGCCTTCATACCTGTGATATCCTCAGGTGATGTCTCAAGTCTTACGAGAACGACCTTCTCGCCTCTCTCGTTCCAAGCCTCAGCGTCATCAGCTGTGAATACGATCTTACCACAAGCAGCTCCTGGAGAAGCGCCAAGACCCTTGCCCATAGGAGTAGCAGCCTTGAGTGCCTTTGCGTCGAACTGTGGGTGAAGAAGTGTATCGAGGTTTCTTGGGTCGATCATTGCAACAGCCTCTTCCTCAGTTCTCATGCCCTCATCAACGAGGTCACAAGCGATCTTAAGAGCAGCCTGTGCAGTTCTCTTACCATTTCTTGTCTGAAGCATATAAAGCTTACCGTGCTCAACAGTGAACTCCATATCCTGCATATCTCTGTAGTGATCTTCAAGTGTCTTACAAACCTTGTTGAACTCAGCGAATGCCTCTGGGAACTTCTGCTCCATTTCAGAGATGTGCATTGGTGTACGAACACCAGCAACAACGTCCTCGCCCTGTGCGTTTGTAAGGAACTCACCGAACAGACCCTTAGCACCTGTAGCTGGGTCTCTTGTGAATGCAACACCTGTACCGCAGTCGTCACCCATGTTACCGAATGCCATGGACTGAACGTTTACTGCTGTACCCCATGAATAAGGGATATCGTTATCTCTTCTGTATACGTTAGCTCTTGGGTTATCCCATGAACGGAATACAGCCTTGATAGCGCCCATGAGCTGCTCCTTAGGATCAGTTGGGAAGTCAGAACCGATCTTAGACTTGTACTCAGCCTTGAACTGGTTAGCCAGTTCCTTAAGATCCTCAGCGTTCAGCTCAACGTCCTGCTTAACGCCCTTCTTAGCCTTCATCTCGTCGATAAGCTCTTCAAAATATTTCTTACCAACTTCCATAACCACGTCAGAATACATCTGAATGAATCTTCTGTAGCAGTCCCAAGCCCATCTTGGGTTACCAGACTGAGCAGCGATAGTCTCAACAACTTCTTCGTTAAGACCGAGGTTAAGGATTGTATCCATCATACCAGGCATTGATGCTCTAGCACCTGAACGTACAGAAACGAGGAGTGGGTTCTCCTTGTCACCGAACTTCTTGCCTGTGATCTCTTCCATCTTTACAATGTACTCGTTGATCTCTGCCATGATCTCAGGATTGATCTCACGGTTGTCCTCATAATACTGAGTACAAGCTTCCGTTGTGATCGTAAAGCCCTGAGGAACAGGGAGACCGATATTTGTCATCTCAGCAAGGTTAGCACCCTTACCGCCGAGAAGCTCTCTCATGTTGGCATTACCCTCAGAGAAAAGATAACAATACTTCTTTGCCATTGGTTTTTTACCTCCAAAAATTTTTTGAATTCCGAAGCGTGCGGACACAATTATCCCGTCGCCCACGGTTACATATATATTATAACAGATTTAAAGCCAAATTACCATAGGTTTTTCTCACTTTTATACATAAAATCTTATACAATATTTGCTCACTTTTTATGTGCAATATGACAGTTTTTAAATACCAACACATAAAAAAGCCCTGCTGAAATCAACAGGGCTGAAATGTCTATTTTGTCGGTGGAAGCAGCTGCCTCTGCAGAAAATACCTACTTATGTCCGATACCGCAGACAAACGGCAATATATGACATGCCGTACATTTATAATGCGCTGAACGGGGTGCGCCACGCTTATTTCTAAGTCACCTATATCATACCATATCCGCAAGCATTTGTCAATAGCAAAATGCAAATAAAAAGCCCTGCTGAAAACAACAGGGCTGAAAAGTCTATTTCGTCGGCTGGAAGCCAAGATACCCAAGATACCTGTGACTTATGTCCGAACACAGCAGACAAACTGTGATATATCTGGTCTTTCGACAACTATATTATATCACATTACGGCTTATTTGTCAACACTATACCACCTGAAAAAGATAAAATTTCAGATAATCCGTTTCAGGCACATTGAGAAGTATCGGGTGGTCAGGGGCTTGCTGTCTTGCTTCAATAAGCTTGAGCTGAACGCCTGCGTCCTTTGCAGCACTCATTACCATTTTCACAAACAGCCTGTTCTCCATAAAATGCGAACATGAGCAAGTGGCAAGATATCCGCCCCTTGGCAGAAGTCTCATCGCCCTGTAGTTTATCTCCTTATATCCCCTCTCAGCGCTTCCCACTGTTTTTCTGCTCTTTGTGAAGGCAGGCGGGTCAAGGATTATCATGTCATAATCAGCCTTTTCTTCAAGAAGCTTCGGGAGCAGGTCGAAAACGTCTGCACAAAGAAAATCCATTCTGTCCGTCAAACCGTTTCTCTCAGCATTCTCCCTGGCCGTATCAACAGCGAACTGTGAAACGTCCACCGCCGTAACGTGCCTTGCACCGCCCATTGCCGCATTGAGTGCGAACGAACCTGTGTGGGTAAAGCAGTCAAGGACCTTCTTGCCCTTTGCTATCTTCGACACCGCAAGGCGGTTATATTTCTGGTCAAGGAAAAATCCAGTTTTCTGACCGTTTTCAACATCGACCTCATAGCGTATGCCATTCTCCATTATCTCAGTGATATTTGACGGTGGCTCAGGGAGAAATCCAGCCCTATACCAGCCCTTGTACTGTTCCAAGCCCTCCAGCTTTCTGATAGCGACATCGTTACGCTCCATTATGCCAGAAACTTTAACTCCGTCCTTTTCAAGCTCTTCAACAAGAAGCCTGAATATCATATCCTTTATCATATCCATGCCGTAGGAAAGCACCTGCGAAACAAGTATATCTCCATACTTGTCGATAGTAAGCCCCGGCATGCCGTCAGCCTCACCAAAAATAAGCCTGCAAACCGAAAAATCGTCCCCCATAACAGTTTTTCTGTAATCTATGGCATAGCGGATACGTCTGCGGAAAAAGTTTTCCGAGAAATTTTCATTTGCGTTGTCAGATAAGATCCTTATCCTTATCTTGCTGTTAAGGCTGAGAAAACCAGTTCCAAGATAAGAGCCTTTTTCAGAGAAAACATCGCAAAGCTCACCGTTTTTCAAGCCCTCAGGCTCGTTTCTCAGTTCGTCACAATACACCCATGGGTGACCGTTTTTCAGGGACATTTCCCCTTTTTTCGATATAGTGAACGCAGGATAGATTCTTTTGCTTTTCATTATTATACCTCACAATCAAGATTTGTCGATTTGTCAGATATAATTATACCACAGCATACCCATTTTTGCAAGACGATACGCAACAATAACAAAATGCAGAGGACAGCGTCCCGATAGCCATGTCCCACAGCAATAAAAATATGTATCGCCGCACCCGAAAATTTTCAGATGCGGCGTTATATGGGGGATTATAACATCAGCACTTTGTATTACAAAGCGCCAAAATGAAGAAAGCTTATTTGTCCGCAGGGTCAATAAACTCGATAGGGTCTATCCACTGACCGTTCTTTTTCAAGCCAAAGTGCAGATGAGAAAGCTCTGCCGCTTCCGCCTGAGCAGTGTCGCCCACAGCACCTATGACCTCCCCTGCATTCACCTCGTCGCCCTCCTTGACGGACATTTCCTTTGACAGATTGTAGCAATGCCCTACAATGCCGTTTCCATGATCGATAGTCATGCAGTTGCCCCACAGAGGGTCGTCCCATATCTTTGTAACAGTGCCCTTGTTCATCGCCTTGACAGGCTCGCCAAGGTCAGCTTTGATATCAACACCATCATGGGTTTTCCAGTAGCCGAGAGTTTCCGACTTCACAAGCTCGCCATTAGAAAACGGCTCTAATATCTCACCGTTCACAGGCATAACATTTGGCTGCGTCTGAATGTCCACATCCGGCTTGGAGCTTTCGTCCTTTTTAACGTCCGTTTTCTTGTTATCAGCCTGCTTTGGCGCAGTGCTGTCAACGCTCGAAATAGTCAGATTGTCGGTGATATCCTCCATAGCCTTGTTATATGCAGCTATACCCGCACCGCCAAGAGCCAGCAGACACGCCGCAAGTGTAATGTAAACACCCTTCGCTCCCAGAGCCTTGCCTGCGTGTGAATTTCTGATACTGAATTTTTTCATACACACAAAACCTTTCTCCGATATGATTTCCGCAGCCACTGTTGCGCCCACGGCAGTCTTATGCTATCGGCGGCATAAGTCCTCTGGCATTATTTTTGACATATACGGGTAAAATATTCACAGCAAAATAAAAATACCGCACCCAAGCTTTCACCCAAGTGCGGTATTCCCTATTTCTAATCACATTTATGTAGGGGACGGCGTCCTCGACGTCCCACAAAGTCCAAATTGTCCCTATCCGTTTTGTATCTTTCTTTTGTCCTCTCAGCCTTACCTATCCTGCGGTTTTTTCCTCACAAACTTATACACAACCCCTGCAATAGCAAGCACCGCCGCAACTCCTGCCAGACAAAGGCAGACTATAACATCATAGCGGCTGTTGTCAGCACCTTTCACCGAAACTATCTCAGACAGTTTCATGCCGTTCCATGCATTGCTCAGCACAGTCATTGCCGCTACCCATACCACAGATGCCGCAAAGCAAAGTGCACACTTGAAAAAGCCGTTCACCTTTAGATACCTTATAATAAGGAACACAGCCCACACCAATGCCACACAAGCCACCGTAGCGGCCATGCCTTCACGAAGGTCTACCACGTCACCGTATTTCAGCGTACCATAAATAACGCAGGCAAAAGTCAGTACCGAATCCGCCGCCATGCACACAAGCCCCTTGCTGTTTCTCACATACTTTTCAAGCTGTTCACTTCTCAGCACAAAAGGCAAAAATACGATAGCCTCCCCAAGGAGCGTTCCAAGCACCGCCATAACAAACCAATCCCCGTGTGAATAAACGCACCCTGCGACGTAAAGAAGCATAAGCGAAACTGTTGAAGTCCCAAGCGTCCACAGTGCCCTATTCTCCCTCACAAGCACAGGCACATTGATGAAAGAAAACGTCAGCATCAGCGACGTGATAAGCACCATGAACCAACCTATACCACCATGAGCCACATTATAAATAAAGCTCGGTATTATCGCCGCAAGATAGCCTATCCCAGTTATGATAGTGTACCCCCGAACAAAGCTTTTATAACTTCGCGCCATAAACTCAGCCTCTCTCTGCTGATTGTCCTCGCTCGCCGTGCAAAGCTCGTGCTCAGAAATGCCCAGCACCCTGCAAAGTCCCGATATCATCGTTATATCAGGATATGATACCCCTCTCTCCCACTTGCTCACTGCCGACTCAGTAACATAAAGCTCCTTAGCAAGGTCTTTTTGAGAAAGCCCCAGTTCTTTTCTTTTTGATTGAATGAATTTTCCAAGAGTAATTTTATCTTCCATAGCATATCACCTTTCAATTTGTTCGGAGCGCACTCTCTATGGTCAACATTATAGCCCACGGCTTTGAAAAAGTCAACAAAATCGGGCTGGACTGTCAGTCAAGCCGCCTATCTACGCACTTTTTCACATCTTTTTCATCTTATCACTGCCCTATCCACACCCACAAAACAGCACAAAAAATCGCCCTGCTAAAAAGCAAGGCGTTACTGGAGCGGGTCAGAGGGATCGCACCTCCATCTCCTTTCAGGAAGAAAAGTATTCTGGTAATTGAAATAAACCCGCAAAAAATATGAAGTCCTTACTTATCGTAAGGACTTTTTTGGAGCGGATTACGAGGCTCGAACTCGCTACCTCCACCTTGGCAAGGTGGCGCTCTACCAGATGAGCTAAATCCGCATTTGGTGCTTCCGGACGGAATCGAACCATCGACACGAGGATTTTCAGTCCTCTGCTCTACCGACTGAGCTACAGAAGCAAAACAATGGCGACCGGAATGGGGCTCGAACCCACGACCTCTAGCGTGACAGGCTAGCGTTCTAACCAGCTGAACTACCCGGCCATTGAAAAAAATAACTTCAAACTTTTCGAGTTCAGCTCTCCGAGAATGAAGAATAATTATTATCGTTGACAGGCAAATCTCTTTACCTGTCACGAAATAATTGGTGGGAACAACAGGGCTCGAACCTGTGACCCTCTGCTTGTAAGGCAGATGCTCTCCCAGCTGAGCTATGCTCCCTTTTAGCTGGTTTGTTGTTTTCAGGACTTTGTTTTGTTGTGTCCCTCACAACAGTATCTATTATACACTATCCCACTCTGTTTGTCAACACTTTTTTTGATATTTTTTATGTTTTGTATCATTTTACAATGCTAGTCCGATATTTTTAAAAACTTATGTGCATTTGCAACATCAAAGCCGCATTTTTTGCCTCGAAATGGGCTTTTTCATCAGGCTTTCCCCCAAAAAAATCCGCCGAGCCACACGCCCGACGGATAAATTTTTTTCAAGAATTATTTTTTATCAAGCTGTTTTTTGAGCTTTTCCTGCTCCTGCTCCATAAGCTTCATAAGTTCCTCCAAGGAAGCTGACGCTGTCTTTGTCTGCTGTGCAGGCTTTGCCGCAGGTTTTGCCTTTGGCACAGGCTTTTTCTCAGGCTCAGGGGCTACAGTATCCTCAGTTGAAGCCGCCTCGTCAAGAAGCTGTGAAGCTCTCTCGTAGTAAGAACGGTCTATCTCAGCACGCTCTTCCTTTTCCGCAGGTCTTTCAAATATAGTTTCCTCGACCTCTTCTACTTCCTCGATAACTTCCTCCGTTTCAGCCTTCTCTTCACCCTCAGGCTCAGCCTTGTGGTGAGAAGCTATCTCGTCGTCAACGTGCTTGCGATGTTTTGCGATCTGCTCGCCCTCGTTCTCGCCGCCGAACAGGAAATCGTCAAGAGTAACGCTCTCTGCAGGTTCTTGCTCGTCATCGTCCTCTTCCTCATCATCTGAAGAATGAGTAGCGATAGCAATTATAAGCTCGATAACAACGAGCAGGAATATAGGAACAACAGCGCACACTATCATGCCGAATGTTGACGACATGAACGTAAGCACCTTGCCTGCTGTCATATAATATGTAGAAGCTACGCCCACAACGTTCTTTGAGCTTATCTCATAAAGCTTTGCAGGGTCTTTTTCCTGATAAACAGTGTAAACAACGCCGTTGTTATCGTCAGTTGAAGTGATGTCATAAAGCCAGAACACGCTTGTTCCAATATCAGGCACGTTCTCGCACACAACTGCCTCGCCTATCTTGTCTGTGCTAGGGGTCATGTTCGATGTGATAACAAGTGCGCCGTCAGGAACTCTGTCACCCATGCCGTCACCATTCATTATGTACAGACTGTAGCCTGCAATGCTCGGTGTAACGTTCTTGTTTTTGAAAACACGTCCCACTCCCACAACTATAAGCATTTCCAGAATAATAAAAACAATAAAGAATATCAGCACGTTCTTGCCTGCTGATGACTTCTGCTTAGTAGCACTGCTCATACTAAAAATAACATTCCTTTCCAAGATATATCCAAAATATCATATTTTATCGCACTAATACATTTATTATATCACAAAGCGACGCAAATTTCAACACATTTGAGCATATTTTTTTGCTTTTGAGAAAATTACTCATTTTTGTAAAGTATTATCGTGACAGTACACAATTCGTCATTTTTTATGACCGCATATTTCGAGGTAGACCAATCTCCCCCAGCCTGACTGTATGCACGCCTCAGCACGTCAAAGATAACACCGCTATTCTCATCAAAGAGAGTATCCACAGCCTTGTCATACATTTCACTGTCAGCACATTTTAGCCTTGCATATCCACTGTCAGCCATTGCTTCCGCCACAGAACGGCACATCATCTGAACGACATCATCACCGCTTTGAGCATACAGACCGTTTCTTCTGTAATAATTTGCCCCCGAGGAAAATGCCTCAGGATAGTTCAAAAACTTGTTGTCGTCCGCTGTATGGTCTTTTGCACACTCGGCGTCAGTGATGCCAAAATAGTCATAGCGGATATAGTCCTCCCCTGCATCTGTCACAGGATCGTCCCAAGTGAGGTCAACGTTCGTCCATTCACCGTCTATCATGACCTTGTTCCATAAATGTGGCTGAACAGCTCCGCCGTCATAGGCTTTGCCTGCCACAGGTATGCACTTTATACCCGCCTTGGAACAAAGTATCTGCATTGCCTTTGCATACCCCTCGCACACAGCCTTGCCCTCTACAAGACAGCCATATGCAGAATAGCAATTTTTTGCTGTATCGTCATAGTTACACTCAAGAATTATGCTGTCATGGAAATACAGCACCTTGTCATAATCCGACCAGCCCTGCTCAATGCCTGCAAGTATCTCCCCGACCTTTTTATCCAGCTTTTCTTTCTCAGCCTGCGCTTCCTCAGCGGTCTTGTCATATGTGACCTCCACAGATGTCACATATCCATCTCCGTCAATGCAGATAGTATACTGTGAACCCATATAGTCGATATAAGGACAAGCCGAAGTAAGCATGGAGATAAACGCACCGATATCGTCCTTGCTTATAACTCCCTCAGCCAGCTCCACAGAGCTTTCAAATTCGCTCAGCCCTTTGTAAAGCTGTGAAAACACACGTTTTTCGTCAGTACAAAGAAAATCGGCGATATACTCTGCCGTGTCAGGTATCTCAAGTGCCGTAAAACTCTCGTTTCTGCTGTCAAGCCCTGTTTCAGTATGTCTTTCCGAACTGGCTTCAACATACGCATGAGTGTTCACAAAAGTATTTTTTGAACGGTTTTTATTTTTCTCTCCCGTTCCGCCTAAGCTGCACCCCGATGTGCAGATAAGCACTGCCGCTGTGAGTGCGGCGACCATTTTCTTTTTTTTCAATTTTTGTCCTCGATTTTTACACAAAATTCTGTCTGTATATTTCAGCCCTTAGTCCGTGACCTCTTCATTATCTCTTTTTATCACAGCCCTGAGCCGTTCTATTTTCTTTTCATGTATCGACAGCACCTTAAACTCAACGTTTTCCCAATGCACTGTCACCTTTTCGTTATCCTCAGGCACATGGCCCAGCAGGTCCATAACGAATCCGCCTATAGTGTCATAATCCACCTCGCCGTGATACTCCTTGCCAAGAGCCTCCATAACGTCGTCAAACGCCGCTGTGCCTACCATATCATAGCAGTCAGAAGATACCTTCTGTATCTCCTCCGTTTCGTCATCATATTCGTCCTGAATACTACCCACGATAGTTTCAAGCAGATCCTCCATAGTAATGATACCGGCTGTTCCGCCGTAATCGTCCACCACAACTGCTATCTGTGTCTTATCTTCAGTGAACTCTTTGAAAAGCTCACCACACTTGTTGCTCTCAGGCACAAAGGTTATATCTCTCATGAACTCCTTTACAGGACGTTCTTTCTTATCCTCTTCAAACACCAGCCTGAGCAAGTCCTTTGCGAATATAACACCACTTATGTTGTCGGCATTGTCGCAGTAAACAGGTATTCTCGAAAAGCCCTCGCCTATAACAAGCTTCACAGCCTCCGAAAGCGTGGAATTTTCTTCTATGGCAACCATTTCTGTGCGGTGTGTCATAACTTCACGAACTTCGATATCGTCAAAATCAAAAATGTTGCTTATCATTTCCGCCTGACTTTCCTCGATACCGCCCGTTTCGTTTACAGCGTCCACCATCATGAGGATCTCTTCCTCAGTGACAGCGTCCGCCTTGTTTGTTGACTTAACACCAAACAGCCTTAATATCCCTGCGGATATTGCTCCACTTACTATCGCCAATGGGCTGAACACCGCCAAAAGTGCCTTGTAAGCCACACAGCTATTTAGAATAAATCTCTCGCCCACCTTGCCTGAAATGCAAAGCTTTTTTGGTATGCCTACGCCAAAAGTGCATATAACAAGGGCAAGCAGACAGCTTATTATAACAAATGAACATATGCCGATAATATAATACGAAGCCTGAGTATATACATCAAAAAGCTTGTGAAGCTTATTTGAAAGCGGTGCATAAAAGTAGATCGCTCCCACCACCGAAACTGCGATTATCATAATAGAACGTGCGATGAGGTTTGTCGCAACTACCCTGCCCGTTCTGCCAAGCATAGCCGCAAGCCTTATTGCCTTCGGGTCTTTGTCCTCCTCAGCCATTTTCTTTAGCTTTGCGTCATTGAACTCCACCGCCGCATTTTCGCACAAGGTAAGAAAAGCCATAAGCAATATTACCGCCGCACAAACACCTATTCCCGTCCACAGTCGCCCGACATCGTCCATAAAAAAAATACCGTCCCTTTCACATAGGCTAAAAAGCTCGCCTTTTTATCATATACTATTTATTATAGGCAACATATGCTTCTTTGTCAATAGATATTGTCACAATTTTTCACATTCTGCCTGAATTTCATATGGGCAATTTTAGTTATGAAAAAAAGCAGATGAGCCGCAAAGCCCATCTGCTTACATCAAACAATATTATTTCTCTGCCGCACCTATCTTGGAAACTGCGTCCCTAGTAGTGTTTACGTCCTTAAGGCTCTTTGTAAGCACCTCAGCCGCCTCAGAAAGCGACTTGTTCAGATTTTCAGAAAGTGCCTCACGGATAGCCTTGTCCTTAGCCTTAGCCTGCTCAACGATATCAGCCGCCTGCTTGTTAGCCTCTGCAGCTATCTGCTTTGCATAGTCAGCCGCCTGCTTGATGATCTCCTCCTGAGCCACAAGCTTCTTAGCCTCGTCCTTAGCCTTCTTTACGATCTCCTCGGCTTCCTTGTTGGCCTCAGTAAGGATATTTTTCTTATCTCTTGTCATATCCTTTGCACGCTTTATCTCACCCGGAAGGTTAAGTCTTATGCTGTCGATGTATTCACGCATCTGCTCAACATCGATCATTTTTTTCTGTGAAAACGGTACGCTTGAAGACTTGTCAAGCAGTTCGTCCATAAGTTCAAGTATTTCCTCTACCGTCATTTTAAACACCCTTTCATTACTGATCTATATTATTGGCAGGCTTATAGAGCCTGTCAGTGATCTTGCTCTGTATCTGTTTCGGCACAAAGCCTGTGATATCTCCGCCGAAGCTTGCGATCTCCTTTACAACGCTTGACGAAAGGAACATATTCTCTCCCGTAGTGGTGAGAAACACCGTTTCAGCGTCATTGTAAAGCTTTTTATTTGCAAGAGCCATCTGGAACTCATACTCAAAGTCAGACACAGCCCTAAGTCCCTTTACGATAGCATTAGCTCCTGTTTTTTGCAGATAATCCGCCAGCAGACCGTTATAACAATCCACCACCACATTATCAAGGTGCTTCGTGGCTTCAATTATCATTTCCATTCTTTCTGTAGGTGTGAAAGCAGCCCTTGATTTATTAGCATTAAAGGACACCAGTACTATCACCTTATCGAAAAGCTTTGAAGCTCTGTCGATTATATCCAGATGACCCAGCGTAACAGGGTCAAAGCTTCCCGGGCAAACAGCGATACGCATCAATAGTCCACTTCTTTCATTGGTATCTTATAGACCGTCAAAGCGGTCTTACCGTATTTATATCTCTTATGAAGCTTAAATCTGCCGTAGCTTTCTCCAAGCTCAAGCTCCTTTTCATGCTCGCACACAATGATAGCACCATCATTGAGCTTGCTCTCCACAAGCTCCAAAGCCTTTTCAACTATGCCCATTCTGTAAGGCGGGTCGATAAAAACTATATCAAGCCCGGATTTGGCAACTTTAAGATATTCCAGACTATCCATGCAAAGCACACGGGATTCCTTATTGAAGCCGCATGAATCCACATTATCCTTGACGATAGCCACAGCCTCAGGATTGCTGTCCACGAAAACGCAGTGACTAGCCCCACGGCTGAGAGCCTCTATACCCATTTGACCGCTGCCTGCAAAAAGGTCAAGCACCGAACTTGCTGGTACGTCAAACTGAATAATGGAAAAAACAGCCTCTTTTACCATATCTGTAGTTGGTCTTGTATCCAACGACTCCAAAGTTTTAAGCTTTTTTCCCCTGCAGGAACCTGTAATAACTCTCATAAAAAATAACTCCAAAATAAAAGTATACAATCATTATACTATATTAATTACCATTTGTCTAGACTATTGGCCGATATTTTTTTATTTTTTATACCACACACAAAAAGGGACTTCACAGCGGAAGTCCCTTTAGTTATTTTAATTACGCACTCTAAGAAACAAGCCCTCAGTTGAGATTACTTTCTCTTAGAAACTACGATAGCTGCACCTGCGAGAGCGATACCTGCAAGAGCGATACCTGCTGTTGCGCCTGTAGCTGCTGTGTTATCAGAAGCTGCGCTTGAAGATGTAGCAGTTGCTGTGCCTGTTGTACCAGCCTTTGAAGAAGTTGTTGCGGCTGTGCTGTTAGCCTTTGAATCAGTCTTGCTGTCAGACTTAGAATCCGTCTTGGAATCATCCTTTTTGCTGTTTGAATCTGTGCCAGAAGTAGCAGGAGCAACAGGAAAAGCGTTAGCAGCCCATATCCAGCCCTCGTTTGTTGAGCCGTCATCGAACTTCTGAGCCTCAGCGTTTACAGTACCTGACTGAGCGATAGAAATTGTGTAAGAGCCGTCGCCGTTGATAGCAGTATCCTGGCAGTCAACGTTTGTGTCGAATCCACCTGCGCCACCTGCGATACCTACGCACTTGTTAGGGAAGTAAGCTGGCTGTGCAACCTTATCCTTTTCTTTGTCATCTGGATTTCTGAAATCCCAAGTGCCGTCAGCTTGGAAAGATACACCAGCATTGCCTGTTGTGTCACCAAGACCTTCAATTGTGAAGTCAATAGTGATGTACTCACCAGCGCCTGCTACAGTGTAGTCAGTGATCTCTGATGTGAACTTGCTGTTCCACTTGTTGATGATCTGGAAGCAGAGCTTGTCTGAATCAGACTTGCCAGGAGCAGCACTTACGTTAAACTCCTGTGAACCGATCTTTACCTTAAGATCCTTACAAGTAACGACCTGACCATTTACAAGAGCCTCATCGTTATCGTTGTACTCACATGGGATATCTGTAGCGATGAACAGATAGTTGTAAGCTGTTGAATCAGCAGCGAAAGCTGTTACTGCCATAGCTGTTGTAGCTATAGCTGCTGCAGCCATGCCTGCGAAAATCTTTGTAAGTTTCATTTCTAAAACTTCCTTTCTTAAATAACTTTAAGTATATTGTACTTTATTTTCCGAAAAATTTCAATCGGCTGATTTAACAAATATGATAACGTTTTCTTATGCAATCACAACAATTTGTACTATTGATTTTTAGAAGTATAGCCCAATTTCCGCACTTTGCAAAACTTTTTTATCTTATGTAAAAATACTAAACCGTCATTTATCAAGCTTTTTCTTCTGCACCTTTCCAGTCACTTTCAGCACGATACCTCTAGGAGCAAATTTAGCCCCTGCATAAAGTGCCTTTATAGACTTCTCAGGGATAATGATGAGCTTTCTGCCGAACATTCCCTCAAGAGCCTTTTTTGCACAAAACTGTGGTGTTATGGAGCTTACGCCGAACTTGCAGTTTGCAACGTCATTGAACTCCGTATCCACAGGACCCGGGCATACCGCACAAACGTGTACCCTGCTGTTTCTCGCCCTCAACTCCTCATATATTGCGCTGGTAAGGCTCACAACATAAGCCTTTGAAGCATAGTATGTTGCCATCATAGGACCACCATACATAAGCCCTGCCGAGGAAGCTATATTCATTATATAACCCCTGTCAGCGGCAACAAAGTCTTTCAAAAACAGCTTTGTGAGCATATGCACCGCTGTAACGTTGGTGTCTATCATTTTAAGTTCAGTGTCCAGAGGAAGCTTGTCAAAGCTGCCCACTGCACCAAAGCCTGCACAGTTCACAAGCACTGATATCTTCTCGCTCTTTGTTTCCTCATAAAGCCGCAGACATTCTTCCCTGTCAGAAACGTCGCAAACTACCACCCTTGTGTTGTCACCAAGCTCCTCCGCAAGCTCTCTGAGCCTTTCCTCACGTCTTGCGCTGAGTATCACACGAAAGCCCCTTGCAGATAGATCTCTCGCTATCTCTCTGCCAATTCCCGAGCTTGCGCCTGTTACCAAAGCCGTCTTAGCCATTTATATCATCCTCCACCCTTTTCAGGGATATTATTTGATTTTTGTCATATCAGTATATCACATTAGTATCACCCTGTCAAGTGTGAGAAAGATGTAAAATACGCAGAAAAGCATCGCAAAAAACTGAATAAAAATGTCAAAATCTCTTGACATTTACTTTAAAGTATGGCATAATGTTAATATAATTTTAAGAAATAGAATAAAATTAAACTGAGAAATCAAAGAACAAAGAACAAGGAGATAAAAAATTATGAGTTGTACCCTTTGCATACTTGCCGCAGGTCTTGGAAGTCGCTTCAAAGGCGGCATAAAACAGCTTGAACCTTTCGGACCAAACGGTGAGATAATAATGGATTATTCTATCTATGACGCCGTTGAGGCAGGCTTTGACAAGGTCGTATTCATTATAAGAAAGGATATCCGTGATGCCTTTGATAAAATGATAGGCGACCGTATCTCAAAATACGTCAAGATAGATTACGTTTACCAGGAGCTTGACTGTCTTCCGGAGGGCTATTCCGTACCTGAGGGACGTGTTAAGCCATGGGGTCACGGTCATGCAGTCTGCTGTTGCAAGGACGTTATAAATGAGCCTTTCGCAGTAATAAACGCTGATGATTTTTACGGCAAGGAAGCTTTTGTGAAGCTCCACGATTTTCTCTGCAATGAAAACTCAGATTGCAAAAAGCTTCATCTTGGCATGGCAGGCTTCATACTGAAAAACACTCTAAGCGACTTCGGTGCAGTGAACAGAGGCGTCTGTGAAGTGAAAGACTCTATGCTCACAGACGTTGTTGAAACCTACAATATCCGCCGTGAAAAAGACGGCAAGGTCTATTCAGGCAAGGAAGAAACAGCCGAGCTTGACGAGAACTGCTATGTGTCAATGAATATGTGGGCTTGCCCTGACGGCTTTATAGATAAACTCAATGGTATGTTCACAGACTTTATGAAAGAAAATAAAGACAGCCTGACAGCGGAGTTTCTCCTCCCTGCGGGTATCGATACAATGATAAAAACAGGTGTTGCAGACTGCAAGCTTCTGGAAACTCACGATAAGTGGTTCGGCGTTACATATAAAGAAGATAAGCCAACCGTTAAAGCCGATATCGCAAAGCTTATAGAGGCTGGCGTTTATCCTGAAAAGCTTTGGAAATAAAACTTTTTCAAACAAATAAAACAGAATAAATTGTCAACAATAAGTCGGGCAGAACAAATTCTCCCGACTTTTTTGCGTCAGTTTGTAAAAAGTGAAGAAAATCCTTAATTCGACTAAAAAGCACTTGAAAAAGGCTGTAAAATGTGTTATGATAATCTTTGAAACGGATCTGCATTTTTGCAGGTCAGGAGAGATAATATAAGAGGTAGTATAATGGAGAGCCAACACGGTAGCAATTTGAAAAATATAAGAAAAAAAAGAGCCACAGCACAGCAAAGCATAGTGTCATTGAGTTGTCTTGTGTGCATAGCATTTGCGGCAATATGGGGTTTCCATGCAGGAAGCGGCAACAGCAGGGCTGTGGAAGCAAAGAAGATGTCAGCTTCAAGCTCTGTGGCAGAGAACGAAAGCTCCGAGAGCAATGCGGACAGCTCTTCTCAGGCAGAAAGCATGGTCGATGAGAGCGGCATAGATGAAAGCCTTACTGACAGCTCAGTTACCCATGATGACGCCGACGACCTTTCCGACGCAGTTTTCATAGGCGACTCACGAACAGTTGGTCTGCAAAACAACTGCGATAAACCAAAGGCAACGTTCCTTTGCTCTGTGGGAATGCACATCGACACCGTTATGACAGACCAGAACATCACCCTCTCAAACGGCAATGCAGGCACTGTTATCGACGCTCTTGGAGAAAGACAATATGGCAGAGTGTATATAAACCTCGGCACTAACGAGCTTGGCTGGCCTTATATCGACACCTTCAAGGATTATTATACACAGCTTATCACAAAAATTCAGGAGATACAGCCTGACGCTGTTATCTATGCTGAATCTATCCTCCCTGTAACAGCTTCAAGAAGCTTGCAGGGCGACGCCATAAATAACACAAATGTAGCCACATTCAATCAGGCTATCTCAGAGGTGGCACAGCAGACAGGTATAAATTATCTTGACTGTACCTCCGCTGTAGCAGGCGCAGACGGCACTCTTCCGGAGGAAGCCTCCTCAGACGGAATACACCTTATGAGCGAATACTGCGACAAGTGGCTCAACTATATAATCGACAACACATAAGAAAGGAAAGAAGAATTATGAAAACAAAGAAGATACTCTGCACTCTTATGGCAGTTATGTGCATTGGCACAGCAGCACTTACAGGCTGCGGTTCAGACTCTGACAGCAGCACAGCAAACTCCGCAAATTCAGCGGCAGCCGCTCAGACAAACGAAAGCGTTGACGTAACAGCCGTTGCGGACAAGCTCAAGAACGGCATAGAGTTCAAGGACGAGCTCGCAGAGCTTGACGAAGCAAAGATAGAAAAGATAATCGGCATATCGGCAGACAGCTATACAAAGGCTAAGGTCTATGTAAGCTCATCAGGAGGAACAGCCGAGGAGATAGACTGCTTTGAAGCCAAGGACGCAGACAGTGCAAAGGCTATCGCAGATACACTTACAGCAAGAGTCGAAAGCCAGAAAAAGGTTTTTGAAAACTATGTTCCGGAGGAAATGACAAAGCTTAATGACCCTGTTCTTGTAACCAACGGCAATTATGTTTACCTCTGTCTTTCAAACGATAACGATAAAGCAAAAGAGATAATAGGCTAGGAGTAATAAATATATGCTTTTTTCAAGTACAACATTTCTGTTCGCTTTCCTGCCTATTGTACTGATAACGTATTATATCGTCCCACGCATAACACGCAATCTGGTGCTGTTTATTTTCAGCCTTGTGTTTTACGCATGGGGCGAACCTGTTTATATCGTCCTCATGATAGCTTCCACTATCGTTGCGTATATAACAGGACTATTGGCAGACAAACAGCGTAAAAACGTAAAAAAATACACTCCGCTCATCGCAATGATAGGAGCGGTGGTGTGGAACATCGGGCTTCTTCTGTTTTTCAAGTATACCGACTTTTTCATCGGTGCGGCAAACAGCATTTTCGGCACGCAGATAAAGACCTTGGGTCTTGCCCTCCCTATCGGTATCTCATTCTACAGCTTCCAGACCCTTTCCTACGTTATCGACGTTTATAAAGGCGAAGTAAGAAGTCAGAAGAACTTTCTTGACCTTGCCACCTATGTTGCCCTTTTCCCACAGCTTATCGCAGGTCCTATCGTAAGATACATCGACGTTGCGGAACAGCTCAAAAAGCGTAACGAGAGCATAGAGCATTTTGCACAGGGCGTGTGGAGATTTTCCATAGGTCTTGGCAAAAAAGTCATTCTCGCAAATACTATCGGCGAGCTTTTCGACACTATCTCAAACTCAGCACAATCCGAACTGAGCGTTGCCGCAAGCTGGCTGGGCATAATAGCCTATACCTTCCAAATATACTTTGACTTCTCAGGCTATTCCGATATGGCGATAGGTCTTGGCAAAATGTTCGGCTTCGACTTTCTTGAGAACTTCAACTACCCTTACATCTCCACCTCTATCACAGACTTCTGGAGACGTTGGCATATGTCACTTTCAAGCTGGTTCAGAGATTATGTCTATATCCCACTTGGCGGTAACCGCAAGGGCAAAGCAAGACAGTGCCTTAACATCATGATAGTATGGTTTCTCACAGGCTTCTGGCACGGTGCGAACTGGAACTTTATGCTATGGGGCGTGTACTTCGGTGTGATACTCCTATGTGAAAAGCTTTTCTTGGGCAAAGCCCTGAAAAAGATACCTGCATTTTTCCAGCACCTCTATGCACTTCTTTTTATAGTCATAGGCTGGGGAATATTCTCCTATGAAGATTTCGGCAAGCTCACACAGAACTTTAAAAATATGTTCGGCGCAGGGGGACTTCCTCTCATAAATCACCAAACAGTGTTCTGGCTCGCACAGTATGCAGTAACAATAGTGATACTTGTGATAGCTTCAACACAGCTTCCAAAAAAGCTCTGCCTTAAGCTTCAGATCAAGTGTCCTGAAATATGCGGCTGTATACTCCAACCGCTGTTCGCATTAACACTTTTGGCAGTTTCCACCGCCTACCTTGCAGGTAATTCATTCAATCCGTTCCTGTATTTCAGATTTTAAAGGAGGACGGCAGATATGAAAAAACAACTTAAAAACTATATTATGATAGTGTGCTTTCTGCTGTTCATATTTGGCTTTGCAGTGGCAAGCTTTATTTCCGAGGATCGTGAATTCTCCGAAAATGAGAACCGCTATCTCCAGCAAGCCCCTGAATTTTCATGGAAGAAACTTGAAAAAGGCGAGTTCACATCGGATATCGAAAGCTATATGTCCGATCAGATATTTATGAAAGACCAGCTTGTGAGTCTTAAAACAGTCACCGACCGCACGCTTCTGAAAAACTATCAGAACGGTGTATATTTCGGCAAGGACGGCTATTATCTCCAAGACTATCAGGAAAACAGACCTCTTATCGAGAAAAATATAAGCTGTCTTAACGATTTTGCTGACAGCCTCGATAAATCCGTCGACGTAAGCTTTCTTCTTGTGCCGAATGCAGTTTCCGTTATGTCAGACAAGCTCCCTGCGGTCACACAGACCGACGATCAGCTTGAAAGCGAAAAGTATATAAGCTCTATCCTCAGTGACAGGATAAACCTCTGCTTCCCATATGACCAGCTCAAAGACGCCGCAAAGTCCACGCAGGTTTTCTATAAGACCGACCACCACTGGACAGCCGAGGGCGCAAAAGTGGGATTTGACGCACTTATGACAGCCATGGATGAAGATATCCCACAGGTATCCTACAATATAGAAACTGTAAAGGACTTTCATGGCACACTTTATTCAAAAGCCCCAACAGACTTCTCCGCTGCTGACGAAATGCACTTCTACACAAACCCTGACAACAGCGTAAAGGTAAATTATGTTGAAGAAAACAAACAAACAGACACCCTTTTTGACGATTCATTCAAGACCAAAAAGGATAAATACTCCACATTCATGGGTGGAAACTTCGCCCTCACGGAAATAGAAACAAACGGTGAAAGCGATGAACACGTCCTTATTATAAAAGACAGCTACGCAAACACAGTTATGCCATACTTTGCCGACAAGTATAAGCACATCACAATGATAGATATGCGTTATTACCACATCATGGATAAGACCGTCAGTGAATATGTAAAAGACAACGGCATAACAAAGGTCATTTTCCTTTATAATATGGACTTTGTGAACACCGATAACAACTTCATCTGGCTTGAATAACTCAGCAACAATTAGGGGCGGCCATTGGTCGCCCGCTATTTTTATCACACCCATATATAACGTCAACGTCAAACCCACAGAAAGAAGGACATAAAATGACACTTACCCCCTACAAAAGAAAAGCCTTTTATTATGAAACAGACCGCATGGATATAATCCACCATTCCAACTACGTCCGCTGGCTTGAGGAAGCCCGTGTTGACCTTATGGAACAGCTTGGCTGCCCTTTCCACGAAATAGAAGAACGTGGCATAGTTTCTCCTGTCCTCTCTGTTGAAACACACTATAAATATCCCGTCCGTTTCGGAGATGAGTTTGAAGTGCGCTGTAAGCTGTCAAAGTTCAACGGCTGTGCCTACGAGCTTGACTATGAGGTCTTTGACCTTACCACTCAGAAAACAGCCTGCCTTGCCCACACCTCCCACTGCTTCACCACCTCCGACCTTAAGCCTGTAAGACTAAGAAAACATTATCCCGATATCTACGAGAAATTCCTATCCGCATATCAGGCAAGTGAAGAATAAGCAAAAAAAATGTACAGCTCCCGAGTTTCTTCTCGGGAGCTGTACTTTTGTGTAAAAAAATGACAGACGTGACCTGTCACGAAGAAAGCAATCCATCAACGCCCTCACGCCACTTTTCAAAGCTGCACAAACCAAGCTTTGCCCAGCGACATTCCGAGCATAGTATATCAAATGCCTTTTTATCCATTTTGCTTCTCAGCCTTGTCAGCGCACTGCGATAATTCTCAACCGAGTGACATTCTATCTCAGAAAGTCTGCAAACCTCGCTGTCTTTCTGTGCCACCGTTCCGCCACAGCCGTCAAGCAAACAACCGTCCTCCGTCCTGTTTGGGCAGTGCTGACATATCATATCTCCGCTGCACACAAACCGAACCGCAGTGTCCTCGCTCTCCAATCTGTCTTTCACAGACTGCATATTCACCGAAAAGCCGTCACTGTAGCCTTTTCCCTGAAAAAGCGGCAGGCACAGCAGATGATGAAATCTAAGCTCAGGCTCTCTTGTAAGCATAGCAACCTGTCTTTGCAAGTCTGCTTACAAGCTCGATGCTGATAAGGTAAGCAGCAACAACAGAGATAATGTCCTTTACAAGATAAGGAACAGAAACAAGAAGGATAGACTTGCCGATAGAAATATTAGCAACGATAGCGTACTGGATAGCACCGAGCAGGTGGTCGCAAGCAAGACCTGCGATACCAAGCACGATAGCGATGACCTTACCGCTTATCTTGTCAGAGCAGAACTTTGCGCCAAGACCACAAAGAAGAGCCATAACGATAAATCCGTAAATGAATCCACCTGTATACCCTACGATAACGGAAAAACCGCCTGACCAGCCAGCGAATACAGGCACGCCTATAGCGCCCAGCAGACCATAGACCAGAGCAGACACAGCACCGCCCTTCCAGCCGAGAAAATATCCTGCCAGAGCCACAGCAAAAGTCTGGAGCGTAACAGGAACGTGAGTAGGAAGCGGAATAGTTATCTGCGAAAGCACAGCGATTATAGCCGTCATAACTCCGATACCGACTATTTGTTTTGTTTTGTTTTTAGCATTGTTATTCATTGTAAACCTATCCTTTACTTTTTATTTGACAATTAATATTGTATCACATACCGAGCCTATTGTCAACCGAAAATATCTATTTCGGTATACAATTATAAGGCGTCGGTAAACGATACTTTTATACAAATTTAATAACAAACAGTGAAAACACGGCATTGCCCTTCCGAACGGGACACCGAGGGCGTCGTCCCCTACAATATTTCGGGCAACTTCCTACCACCGCAAAATCGCTACACTCGGTGCTGTCTTTTACTTCGTACTTGAGCACTACTCTGTTCAGCTTTGCCAATTCCTCATTCCTCATTCCTCACTTCCTCGCTCCCCATTGTGCATTTTGCCCTTAAATCCTACTAAATTGATAGAATTAATATCAATTTTCACAAAAATGCGAAAAATCATCTTAAACCTATTGACATTCCTCTATGGGTGTGGTATAGTATAGATACGCTAAAACATACTAAACGACTAGGATTAATATGAATTGAAATGAGGCGTTGAAAATGAGTGTAAAAATACTGAAACTGAAAACAGCGTACGATTCACGAATGTGTATGTGCTATATATGTTGCTGTTAAAATCAGCATAAAGTTCAGTAACAAAAATTTTTATCGGATTTAAAAAACATCAATTTAATGAAAGAGGTAATTTAAAATGAGCGCAATAAACGAAAGAAATCTTAAATTTGAAACACTCCAGCTCCACGTTGGTCAGGAAACAGCAGACTCTGTAACAGATGCAAGAGCTGTTCCTATTTATCAGACATCATCATACGTTTTCCATAACTCACAGCATGCCGCTGACAGATTTGCTCTTAAGGACGCAGGCAACATCTATGGCAGACTTACAAACCCTACCGAAGACGTTTTTGAAAGACGTATCGCAGCTCTCGAGGGCGGCACAGCAGCTCTTGCAGTCGCATCAGGCGCAGCAGCAGTAACATACGCTATTGAGAACGTAGCCCTTGCAGGCGATCATATCGTAGCTGCAAAGAACATCTATGGCGGCACATATAACCTGCTTGCACACACTCTTGTTGATTACGGCATCACAACAACATTTGTCGATCCGCTTGACCCAGCTAACTTTGAAAAGGCTATCAAGGAGAACACAAAGGCTCTCTATATCGAAACTCTTGGCAACCCTAACTCAGACGTAGTTGATATAGAAGCTATCGCAAATATCGCACACGCACACAATATCCCACTTCTCGTTGACAGCACATTCGCTACTCCATATCTCGTAAGACCTATCGAGTACGGCGCAGATATCGTTATCCATTCTGCAACAAAGTTTATCGGCGGTCACGGCACAACAATCGGCGGAGTTATCGTTGAAAGCGGCAAGTTTGACTGGAAGAAGTCAGGCAAGTTCCCACAGTTCACAGAACCAAACCCAAGCTACCACGGTGTAAGCTTTGCAGACGCAGCCCCTGGCGCAGCATTTGTAACTCGTATCCGTGCGATCCTTCTCCGTGATACAGGTGCAACACTTTCACCGATCCACGCATTCATCTTCCTGCAGGGTCTTGAAACACTGTCCCTGAGAGTTGAACGTCATGTTGAGAACGCACTTAAGGTAGTTGACTTCCTTAACAAGCACCCAAAGGTAGAAAAGGTAAATCACCCTTCAGTATCAGACGATCCAAGCCAGCAGGCACTTTACAAGAAGTATTTCCCTAACGGCGGTGGTTCTATCTTCACATTCGAGATAAAGGGCGACGCAAAGACAGCTCAGAACTTCATCGACCACCTGAAACTCTTCTCACTTCTTGCAAACGTAGCAGACGTTAAGTCACTGGTTATCCACCCAGCATCAACAACACACGCAGAGCTTAACGAAGCAGAACTTGCAGATCAGGGTATCAAGCCAAATACTATCAGACTTTCTATCGGCACAGAGCATATCGACGATATCATCTACGATCTCAGCGAAGCATTCGACGCTATCTAATAAAAACCTTGCCATTACGGTTTTTACCTTAAATACAGACCTCAATATAGAAACGGCTGACAGGCGAAAAGCTTGTCAGCCGTTTTTGTACCCACAAAAAAAGCAGGGCAACAACAAGCCACCCTGCTCCATAAAGCAAAAAGTCAGAAAAAATCCTTCGCCACAAGGCGATACCTTAATTCCTCACTCCTAACTTCTCACTACTTCTCCAGCTCAGAGATCTTATCCACTCTCCTCTGATGTCTGCCACCCTCAAACTCCGTTTCAAGGAAAACGTCCACCAGCTCGATAGCCAAGCCTGCACCCAGCACTCTCGCACCAATACAAAGCACGTTTGCGTCATTATGCGCTCTTGTATACTTAGCAGAGAAATAGTCAGAACAGCAAGCCGCTCTTATTCCCTTTATCTTGTTTGCGCTCATTGACATTCCAATACCAGTTCCGCATATGAGTATTCCCATTTCGTATTCGCCCGAAGCCACTTTCTCGCAAACTTCCTTTGCCTTGTCAGGATAGTCTACTTTCTCTCCTGCCTGAATACCAAAATCAGTGTATTCCACACCCTTTTCGTCCAAATGTGCCAATATCTCCGCCTTAAGCTCAGGACCTGCATGGTCACATCCAATAGCAATTTTCATATTAATTTCCTCCTATTTATCCCTATGTGCCTTATCCTTTTCCGCCTTTGTAGCCTGCAAATATGATACCTCCAGCCTGTCCGCCGAAACCATTATCTCAGGCTGAGCCTCCACCGCAAGACACAGCGATGAAGCCCTCTGCAGCCTGTTCACATAGCTTGCAAGCTGAACATTTTCGTTGTCAACGAAATATTTCGCCTTTATCTCTGCCGCACAATCACCCACAAGCATTGTCTTTTCAGAAAACTCTCCCGAAAAAACTTCCTCCTCAGGGCAAACTCTGTCAGCGGATATCCTCGTGACAACGCCATTTTTGCACTGAAACTCGCCTGCGTAAACTATCTTAGGCCTTGCCCTCATAACAGAAATTATCCTGCCCTCAAAATCTATGCAGTTGTAAGCCAGCGAAAGCAGAGTGGAAACTCCTGCGCTTTTTAAACTCTCACAGCCAAAGCACATTCCCTTTACAGCCGCCACGCCTATTCTAAGTCCCGTGTAAGACCCCGGACCCTTTGCAATGGCCGCACAATCAAGATCAGTGTAAGTAAGCCCTGTTTCCTCTAATGCCTGCTTCACCATAGGCAATATCACCTGAGAATGAGTGAGCTTTGTGTAAACAGACTTCTCCCAAAGAAGCTTCTCTCCGTCCGTCACCGCCACTGAAGCGACCTTTCCGCTGGTGTCAATAGCTAATATCTTCAAATCTATCATCTCCCTCAGGTGCAGTTATGCTTATCTCCCTGCTGTCCTCGTCAATGCGCTGAATATCTATCCTTATAGCGTCCTCAGGAAGCTCCTCCGCAATATTCTCCGACCATTCCACCGCAAGCACAGTGTCTTCGTCCATGTAGTCAAAAAAGCCTGTAGTCTCCAGATCGTCCGCCGAATTTATGCGGTACATATCAAAGTGTATAAGGCTGAGACTGTCCCCACGGTATTCGTTCACCAGTGCGAACGTGGGCGAAGTAACCTCGTCGCCAAGCCCCATGCCAATGGAGATCCCCCTGGTAATAGTAGTCTTTCCTGCACCAAGACCACCGCTGTAAGCGATAAGATCTCCGCCTTTCAGCCGTCTGCCTATCTCCTCACCCAAAGCGATAGTTTCCGCCGCAGATGATGTTTTGTATACCTTTGTCAACCTATCACCTCATTTGACCGTCATCTTCTGTATAGCCCACAATAAAAAGGCTGTTTTTATTCATAAGCTGATAAATGCTCTCCACCTCTGTCTTGTCCGCCGCTGAATTATAGCAGTTGTAAACATACAGCCTGCCCTCCTCTTTAACAGCGAAAACCGTATGGATACCGCTGAAAATATTCAACCCGATATGGTAAGAAACTATCACAGGCTTGCCCTCGTCAACAGCCGCCTGAGCCTCCTCAGCCTTATAAAATCTTTTGTATCCCACTCCCATTGCCTTAAAAAGACCGCTTATTTTTCTAGGATTAGACCCCAGCGAGCCGTCTGCCGCAATAAGAGCATTCTTTTCAAAATCATAAGCAAGCTTAGCCATGTCAGGCTCAAAGCCCTCGTATGTGAGATAATTATAAGCGGCAATGACCTCACAGCCTACCCCTGCGAACCTGGTTTCGCCAAGTATTAGATCGCACACAGGGGGATTTTCCTGCCCGTATTTCACAAAGCCATCTATCTTTATGCCCTTGTTGTGAGCATAATTTTCCGCAGCCCTGCCGCTGTCAGTTTCCTTGTAAGTGTCCTCAAAAAGCCGCCACTTCATATCGTCCTCCGGGCTGTCGCCCTGAATATCGCTCTCATCACCGACCTGCGAGCTTTCGTCAACTTCCATGCTGTCACTATCCACCACAGAGCTTTCCGCAGTAGTGGTAAAAGCCGAATCATTGAGCCTTTCACTGTCCGCCTTGTTTCCGCATGAACTGAGCATTATCCCGAGAAACAGAATGACCGCAAGAATTTTCATCACAGCTCACCCTTGTCCTTGAAGTAGTTTAGCATAAGATCCACCATTCTGCCATAGGACTGCTTGCCGTCCTCAACGCCGTTGAGCTTCAGAGATTTTTCCATTGCCTTGTCAGATATCTCCCCCACTGCCTCGCTGTCGAAAACAGTGTCCTTAGCCTCGTCAACGCTCCGCCAGTAGTCCCAGTTTGCTTCCATATCAGCCCACACCTCGTCGCAGATAGAGCTGTCAAATTCTATCTTCTTATCGTCAGAAGCGTAGTCAAAAATCTTGTTTCTAACCTCGCCAAGCGCCGCCAGATAGCCCGAATAGCGGTAATCCGCATTATTCGATCTGTCGCACGCCATAAAGGCGATAAAGTTCGCCTCGTCCTCCTGAATGTAGCCTTTCGTATGAGCAAGCTCATGGCAGATAGTGTCAGGAAGCTTCGCCTTATACATATCCTGATTGTAGTTCGCCTCCATAGAGAACGGGAAATAGATGCCCATAAGGTCCATTTGGCTCATAAAGAACGAGCATTTTATAGCTTTCGGAGTGACATAAAATCCCTCGAGGTTTTTAAATTCGCTTCCAAGCCCACGCATGGCCTCCTGAGCCGTCTTGTCAAGGTCAGCGGTCAGCACGAATTTTCCCTTGCTGTCACGCTCCACCTCTTTGCTAAGCGCATTTATCTCCGTAACAAGCTTGTTGCCAAGAGCTTCAAGCTCCGTCCTAGTGTGCTGTTCAGTGGGTATGCCATTAAGCTCTGCAAAGCTTGAACAATGATAAAGAACAAAGCAGTTAAAGGTCTGCACCGTCACCACAAAAGTGACTATCCACATATAAACAAGCCCGAAAATTTTCGCAGTTTTCTTTCTCTTGCCTTTTCTGACTATCACAAGCACCAGCATAGCCACCAGCGAAAGCGGAATACCGAAAACTGCTACCGCAATAAGCAGTTCGCCAAAAGAGAACGGCAACAGCGAAGTGAGCCTGCCATATGTATTTTCCCAAATTGGAAAAACGTGAGCCGTATACCAGTCGCAGAACGCCGTACTTTTCCAGGCGATCACGTTCAGCACAACGCTGACTGCCACAAGGCAAACGCAGGCAATGACCTGCCAGGAGAGATGTTTTTTCTTGCCGTTCTCAGGCATTTTCACACTTTCCGCACTCTTTTTCACCGCTGTATCTGTCACTGCCGCTCACCTCGGTTCATGTTTTTTCACTCTGCTATCTCAACACGCCTGTTTACCCGACTTATTATCTGCTTACCTACAAATTATCTTATCGCACAAATCGTGTAGGGGCGAACAGCGTTCGCTCGTCTTGATCGCCTACATGGTTTGTATAAATTCAAACCTCGTCGCTCCCAAAAACGGGACGTCGAGAGCGCCGTCCCCTACATTTGCCACGCCGCAAAATCGCTCCGCTCGGTATTTACTCTATCAAAGTGACTTGTTCGGTCGGCTATGCCAATTCCTCACTCCTCACTTAAACGGCTTAGAACAATCCGTAGATATTGCCCTCATTATCGCAATCGATATTATAAGCCGCGGGCTTCTTAGGCAGACCAGGCATTGTCATAATATCGCCCGTATAAGCTACCACAAATCCTGCACCGGCTGAAAGCCTTACATCTCTTACTGTTATCTCATAATTCTCAGGCTTGCCAAGCTTTGTCGGGTCGTCAGACAGTGAATACTGCGTCTTAGCCACGCAAACAGGGATATCCCCGAATCCAAGGTCAGTGATCTCCTTTATAGCCTTTTCAGCCTGCTTTGTATAGATCACGCCGTTTGCACGGTATATCTCTTTCGCAAGTATATCAAGCTTATCCTTGATAGGGAGCTTCTCGTCATAAAGTGGCTTGAACTCAGACGGCTTTGTTTCGATAGTCTTGCAAACCTTTTCCGCAAGGTCGATACCGCCCTCAGAGCCTTTTGCAAAAATCTCAGCCAGTGAGAACTCAACACCCATTTCACCGCAAACTCTCTCGATAACAGCCAGCTCAGCCTCAGTATCAGTATGGAATCTATTTATAGCCACAACTACAGGCACACCGAACTTGTGCATATTCTCAATATGAGTTTTCAGGTTTACGATACCCTTTTCAAGAGCCTCAACATTTTCGTTAGTAAGCTCAGTTTTCGGAACACCGCCATTGTATTTCAATGCCCTTACAGTAGCCACCAGAACTACGCAACTTGGTTTAAGACCAGCGTATCTGCACTTAATATCAAAGAATTTCTCAGCGCCAAGGTCAGAGCCGAAGCCAGCCTCAGTGATAGTGTAGTCAGCAAGCTTCAAAGCAAGCTTTGTGGCTCTTACTGAGTTACAGCCGTGAGCGATATTAGCGAATGGACCGCCATGGATAAGCGCAGGATTGTTCTCAAGCGTCTGAACAAGGTTAGGCTTCAAAGCGTCTTTCAGCAAAGCAGTCATAGCACCGCAACCGCCTATATCCTTAGCATAAACAGGCTTTCCGTCAGTTGTGTAAGCAACGAGTATCTTCTCAATTCTAGCCTTAAGGTCAGCCAGATCGGAAGCGAGGCAAAGAATAGCCATTATCTCAGAAGCGACAGTTATCTGGAAAGAATCCTCTCTAGGAATACCATTCACCTTTGAGCCAAGACCGATAACGATATCTCTCAGCGCTCTGTCATTCATGTCAAGGCAGCGCTTGAAAAGTATCCTTCTCTGGTCAATGTGAAGCTCATTTCCCTGCTGCATATGGTTGTCGATAAGGGCGCAGAGCAGGTTGTTAGCCGCAGTTATAGCGTGCATATCTCCTGTGAAGTGCAAATTGATGTCTTCCATAGGAACGACCTGAGCGTATCCACCGCCAGCCGCACCGCCCTTGATACCAAAAACAGGACCAAGTGAAGGCTCTCTCAGAGCGAGCATAGCTTTCTTGCCTATCTTGTTCATAGACTCAGCCAATCCAACGGAAATAGTGGTCTTGCCCTCTCCTGCAGGCGTAGGGTTTATAGCGGTAACAAGAATAAGCTTACCATCTGGATCATTTTTAGTTTTAGCATAAAGCGACTCAGAAAGCTTAGCCTTGTAGTGACCATAAGGCTCATATTCATCTTCTGAGATGCCGAGCTTAGCAGCGACCTCCCCAATTTTGAGCATTTTCGCCTGCTTTGCGATTTCGATATCTGACAGCATTTAGATCAAGTCCTTTCGGAAAAATTTTTAGTATATCGGTAAAGACCCATATAAAATATCATACGCTATGTATTATATCACATATCCGTGATGATTTCAATATTTCATATGTAAACAAACTATATAAACCGACACATTTCCGAACATCGCCCCACAAAAAAGAGCCGCCCCGCATTCCGCAGGACGGCTCAAAATAACTATAAGAATTATTTCTGAATATCGTTATCGTTAAATGGATCTCCACATTCTGGGCAGAACTTAGGAGGATTTTTCGGATCTTCAGGCTCCCAGCCGCACTTGTCACACTTGTAAAGCGGCTCTGATGCAGGCTTTGGCTTTCCGCACTCAGCGCAGAACTTGCCCTTGTTCACTGCTCCGCATGAGCAAGTCCAGCCTACTGGCTGCTCAGGCTTTGGTGAACCGCAGTTTGCACAGAACTTTCCTGTGTTCTCTGTGCCGCATGAACACTTCCAGCTGTCTGCTGCCGGCTTTGGCTCAGGCTTAGGCTGTCCGCAGTTAGCACAGAATTTTCCTGTGTTTTTTGTTCCGCAAGCACAAGTCCAGCCGTTCTCAGGTGCAGCCTGTGTTGGTGCAGCCGCTGGAGCTGCCTGCTGTGGAGCTGCCTGTGCAGCCTGCTGATTCATCATGTTCTGCTGCATCTGCTGCTGATACATTGTTGCGTCCATTGGCTGACCCATCATGCCGCCTGCCATGCCCATGCCCATAAAGCCTGCCATAACACCGTTTGAGTTGCTTGCCGCTGCCTCTCTTGCCTTGTTGATAGACATTCTGTCCATAGCATAGAGCATTGAAGGATCACTTCCAACAGTTTTTGCCTCCTGGAATTTTGCGATTCTCTGCTTTGACTCTTCGTCCACGTTCAGCTCAATAGCAAGGCTTGTTATCTTAACACCCTTTGTAGCCCACTTTTCTTCAAGCTCTGCATTCATTGCTTCAGCAAGCTCATCAGGATAAAGACCAAGCTGATCGTATGGTATTTTCTGAGCAGATATCCTTGTAAGAGCCTTCTGGAACTTAGGTGTCATGTCAGCCTTAAGCTGGCCGAGAACTGCCACGCCGTCAGGGCTGTCAACAGTAAGTACCTTATTTACGTTCTGAACAACGTTCTCATAGAAGTTCATAGGGTTTACGATCTGAAGTTCATACTGACCATGACCCTGTGCGTTAAGAGTGAGGTTCATTTCGCCGTCTCTGAATGGTATCTTGCCGAAGCCTATCTTGTTTCCAGGCAGAGGTCTGAGGTTTATGTAGATAAGACGCATGGTGTTCATAGCCTGACCACCTGCTGTAAATCTTCTGCCTATCTCCTTGATAGAAGCGCCAAGGTCACCCCAGCCGCCGCCAAGAAGTGACGGAGATACAGTTGAATCATACTTATACTGACCCGCTGTTTCCTGTGTACCAATAACAAAATCGTGTACTCTGCCATTCTCGATAAGCAAAGCCGCCTGATTTACCGCAACGTCAAAGCGTGAACCGTTTGAGATAACGCCCTCTGTGCCGTTGTTCACAGTCTTTCCTCTCTTAACAAGAGTAGCCGGCTGGCAGAGTATCTTAGTTGACATATCCTCACATCTGAAGTACTCTACTACCTGATCGGCAAATGTTGAGCCGACTGCTGATGTAAACATCTTAATAAGTCCCATAGTTAAATTCCTTTCGTTGTCTGTATTATTTCACCCCAAGGGGTTTTAAACTTGTCTATCTCAGCATGGATATCCTGCTGACTTTCCATGTGCGCTCTACAGAGCTGTGTATCTCAGAACCGCAGTAAGGACAAACCGAACCTGCGGTGTCCACAGGTGCTCCGCAGAACTGACATATAAGGCTGGCGTTTTCGCCCTCTATCCCCATTGAAAGATAGTATGAATAATCCGCCTCATAAATGTGCTGTGCCTTTATCCCGTTGAGCTTGTATTCAAGAGATACCTGAAACTTTGCCGTTGCAGCGTCATGATCTCTATGATAAGACGCCACCTGCGACTTGTGGATATGTATATCGTCATAATGCTTTGGCGTAACCGTTGACAAGTTGTCTTTTGCCATCGTGGCTGCTCTCTGCTTGAACGCTTCGGTACAGTATTCAAGCTGATTCTCGCTTGCTTCTCCGTTTATAACAAGAAAATATTTCATCACAGTATTTTCCACTATGCTCCTTGCTATATTTTCATCATAGTCAGGAAAATCTCTCTTTATGTTGTTCACCACATTAGGATCAACATAAGTAAACTGCATGGCGTTGTTCTGTCTTTCCTCAGTTGCGTCATTTATGGTCCTTAGCAGGTCGTTGGCACGGCTCAGTTGTCTGCCAATGGTGTTCGATACCGCTTTTTTCACAGAATATATCACCGCTATACCACCGCCTATGGCGACCACTATAACTATTATTTTTATTATAAGTGCCGTTGATATTTCAGGCATTTAGCTGATACCCCCTACTAGAATATTCCCATTATCTGAAGTATAGCTCCGATAATATATCCGCCCACGCCTCCAAGAAGCGAGTAAGCCACAAGCTTTCCCTTGCTTATAGGCAGGTTTCCGATAAATTTACCTGTCTGACCATTCATTGCAAAGAAATAAGGCTTATCCTGATAGGTTGTATACAAAAGCCATGTTGGAAGCATAGCGTATTTAACGTCCTTTATCTCGGTGTGCTTTTCATATGACTGAACGTTTACGCTGTTGTAGTTACAAGTATTTCTAAGTTCGTCACGAGTTGTGTTCTCGATACGTTCTTTAGCCCTAGGCAGGCACTTATCCTTATCCTCGTCATATCTTTCTGCAAGATATCCCGAAAGATAACCTGGGTTGAACGCTGTCATTTCCGAGTAATCAAAAGGCTCGATAGAGTCCATAGCGTCATCGTCAGTCTTTGAAGAAGCGTCCACAGGAACAGCTTTGAAATCGAGGGTTCCGTTTCTGTAAACTGAATAATACTTTTTCTCAGTGTATCTGTAGTTTCCGGAAGTCCATGTTCTTGTGTTTATACCCTCTGCAGTAATGGAGCCTTCGCAGTTTCCTGAATAGAGCCAAAACGGGATATAAACGCCCTGCATCTTGTCCACTACCCTATCGCAGTTGAAATCTTTCGGTGTAAGAGGCTTATTGCTGAATTTTTTGAAAACGTCCATTACCTGAGTTTTCGGCACTTTGAAAGGTATAACATAGTCAGGGGAGAAATTGTCTATTATCTGCTCTCCCATTATTACCGCATTTCCGCAGTAAACGCAAACTGTTGCTGCAGTTGAGCGGTCGGTGATTATCTCCGCTCCGCAGTGTGAGCAGGTGTATTTTACAAGGTCATTTCCTACAGTTCCGTCATTTGACATACTGTATTCGTCCTTATCGACCTCTTCATGCTTTTCAACATTATCCTTGTTCAGCTCTTCAGCCTTTTTAGCGTCGCCGCCAGCCTCTTCAAGGTCTTTCAAAGTAAACTGTCCGTCGCAGTATTCACATGCCCAGCAGTTTTTGTCAGCACTCCAGAAAAGCTCCGCTCCGCAGTTAGGGCATTTATAAGAAATATTAACAGCCATTTTTCGTACCCCCTATCAATCGTCTTTTATCTTAGTCTTATCAGTGGTGGTACGCAGATAGGTGTCGTTACGCCCAGTGAGTTTAAGATTACTCTTTATGTATTTATCTGCCTTGGTAGCTTTCTGTTTTGTGCGGCTCATTGAGACAAGCACAAAGCCTGTTATAAGTCCTCCCGGTATAGCAAAGCACATATTTGTTCCCACGCTCACACTGCTGTCGGCATATGCCATGACAGGGGTGAAAAACAAATTGCAGGAAATAAGTGCAAAGCCTAATGTGCGGTATAGCTTTTTCAACATTTTTTCTCCTCCCAACTCCATATTTTACAGCCTTATGCCATAAAAGTAAAATATGTTCACATATATTTATGATAGCAGAAAATGCTTTTCATGTCAAGAAATATGTCATAATACGTTAAAGAAACGTTCTTTTTTGTTCATTTAAACATATTTTTATACCCCTCATTGGTGTTTTTAACGATTGACAGCCGTTCTGTCAGGAATCAGCGTTATTCAGCGGTTTTCTGCTCGTCAAGGTCAAGAGATATCAGAGGGTTTGCGTCATTAGCCACCTTAGGCAGAACGCCGTCCCACTTATCGATGGTCTGATACTTTATAAGCTCGTTTGAAAGAGATTCAGAGATAGTCTTGTTGGCTTCTGCCTGAGCTTCAGCCTTGGTCTTTATGGAAGTTGCCTCAGCGTCTGCGGCAATAACCTTTTTCTTAGCCTCCGCCTCAGCTACAACTATAGCCTGCTCCTGCTCGGTCTTTGTTTTCAAAAGATTCTGCTCTGCTACCTGCTTTGCCTCTATGGCTTCATTAAATTCAGATGAGAAATCAAAATTCACAATGTTGAATTTCTCTATCTCGATACCGTATTCGTCCACCTTTGAAACGAGCTGTGCCTTTATTTCCTCACCCACCTGCGCTCTGTCAGTGATAAGCTGTTCAGCCGTATATTTTGCACATACCGACTTCATACATTCCTGCACTGTTGGCATAAGGATAACGTTCTCGTAATCTGAGCCGATATTCTTGAAAATGCTTGCAGAAGAAGCCGACTTTATTCGGAAGTTCACCGCTATGGTAGAGTTCACAGTCTGCAAGTCCTTTGAAACTGCGTCAGCGTCAGCCTGATAAACTTGTATCTTGTTTGACACTGTTGTTACACGCTGTGCAAAAGGCACTTTCAGATGCAATCCTTCGTTGAGTGCAGTGTCTGATACCTTGCCGAAGGTCGTCACAACGCCCGTACAGCCTGCCGGAACTATGGACACGGAGGATACGACCACTATTATAGCCGCAACTGCCGCCGCACAAATGCCAACGATCTTTCCTGTTTTTCTTGTTGAAATGTCAATGACCTTTTCTTTGCTCATGATTTTTTCCTTTCATATAAAACAAAGTCTTTCGACTTGCCGTCTAACCAAAGGCTTTCTGTCCTTTGGTTTAATATGATTATATCATAAGCCTTACAAATTAGCAAAGTCCGACAGAGTTCGGGGAAGTCAGCGGAAGTCAGCAGTGAACAGATTTTTTGATTTAGCTCGCTGTATCTCTTGCAATCTCGTCTATTCTCGTTCGTTCAAATCCGCTCGTTATTTATGGACGAAAAAATTCGGCACAGGTCTATAGCCATATTTCAATATATGTAAAAGCTAATATGTTTATATCATTGCCTGCAAAAAAGGCATAAAAAAATCGGACTCATTTTACTGCGTCCGAATTTTTTATCAATGTATTGATGAAAGAGCGGGCGACCCAAGGTCGCCCCTACAGATAGGTTTGCTAGCTCTTTTTCTTTGCACTGGATTTTACCGCTGTGAAACTCCACACAAGTCCAACCGCGATCCAGAAGTATGGTGATGAGGTAACAGAACTTATGTTGAAAAATGCCTGTATCAGATAGCAAAGAACCGCCGCTGATACTGCACAGCCCGTCCAGCCGTTTTTGTCTTTCATAAAGCCTGCTACGAGCTTGCACATTTTTACTATAGTCATAATAAGGAATACTATTGTAAGTGCAAAAATGATGAGTCCTCTTGACTGCAAAAGGTCGATATACTCATTATAAGAGCGGTCTATTATAGCACCCGACTCGAATATCGTTCCCCAGTTGTCTGGACCTGTTCCCCAGATAAGGTTTTGCTCGGCAGTATACATTCCGTCGTCCCACAGATAAGGATATATCCACTGTTCGGTATCATCGCCTCTGCCTGTGCCTGTGATAGAAAGTCTGTCGAAGCTGTCATGGAAGATTATTTTCTCGTCCATAAGTCTGAACTCGTTTGAGGCGAAAAGTCCAGCAAAGATCCCTCCTGCGACTATAAAAGCCACAAGGCAGGCTATAAAAGGCTTCTTATCCTTTGCAAAGCCCGACTTTACAGCGGCAATAATAAGAGATATAACATAAACCGCACCAAGTCCCAAGATAGCAGGGACAACACAGGCGAGGATATCAGCCGCTGTCATAAGGGCAAGGGAGATAGCATAGAATATCTTTCTTGCCTTTTTATCATCATAGAGCATACCATTAAGTGCAAAGGCAGATATCACTGTAAGCACTGCCGCCAATGCAAAAGGAGTACACAAAAAGCCTGTTGCGATATATTCCTTTGTATAGGTCATACCGCCTGATGAGAAGCCCGAGAATATCTCTTTGAAATAGTTTGGAACTATTTTTGCGGTAGCAGGTATAGCCTGCAAAATTCCCACGATAGCTTCAAATGCGCCTATTCCTACGATAAAGTCTGAAAGCTTTATCCTGCGGTCGTCAGCCGTAACTGTCATTCCTGCGGCAAAAAGTCCCCAATAACCAAGTATGGTGAGCATACCCTCGGAGCGGTCGAGATAGCCGTAGAAAGATGTGAAAATATCCGCTGAAAGCAAGCAAGATATCACCGACAGAAGCACCACCGCAAGTGGTACGATAAGGCTCTTGTTGTCTTTAAGCTCCACCTGCTTTTTCATGTTGGCAATAAGGAAAATGATAAATCCCACAAAACCGACCGCAAGCACAGCGGCGGATATAAAGAATATAAATTTTTCGTTCAGATAAAGAGTACGGTTGACGCTTTCGTCCATACCGTATTTGATATTCTGTGTGAAATAATACGGAATTGTGATAACGCACAGAACAAGCACAGCTATAATGCTGTAAACTCCGCACAGCTTTTGTGCAGATTCGGCAGACATATTCAGAATAAAATCCGACTTTTCCGAACTGCCGAAAAGGTGCTTTTTACCTTGATTGGTAGTGACCTCTTTTTTCTCTTTTGCTTTTGACATAAAAAATCCCCCAAAAAGCATAGATATTTTATTATTTTATAATTGAAAATTAAAAATACATCGCCGCAGGCGATACCTTAATTCCTCATTCCTCACTCCTCATTCCTCACTTAAAGCGAAGCGGTGCGGGGAAATAAAAAAGCAGGCAAACCCTAAAGTCTGCCCGCTGTTTACACAATTTACTTTGCGTATTCGATAGCTCTGCTCTCACGGATAAGATTGACCTTGATCTGTCCCGGATAATCCATTTCAGTTTCGATCCTCTTAGCGATCTCACGAGCAACGAGCACCATTTTTTCATCGTTGATCTTCTCAGGCTGTACCATGATACGAACCTCACGGCCTGCCTGTATAGCAAAGGATTTCTCAACGCCCTCGTAGGACGTGCAGATCTCCTCAAGCTTCTGGAGCCTCTTGATATAGTTCTCATAGTTCTCGCTTCTTGCTCCCGGTCTAGCGGCGCTTATTGCGTCTGCCGCCTGAACAAGTGCCGCAACAACAGTTCTTGTTTCAACGTCGCCATGGTGAGCCTCGATAGCATGAATAACTTCAGGGCTTTCCTTGTACTTCTTACATACGTCAACACCTATCTGAACGTGCGAGCCTTCTATCTCATAGCTGAGAGCCTTTCCTATATCGTGGAGCAGTCCTGCTCTTCTTGCCAGATTTGCGTCAACGCCAAGCTCTGACGCCATCATTCCTGCAAGGTGAGCGACTTCAATAGAGTGGTTGAGCACGTTCTGTCTATAGCTCGTTCTATAGCGCAGACGTCCAAGAAGCTTAACAAGCTCGTGGTTCACGCCGTGAACATTGGTTTCAAGAATAGCTCTCTCGCCCTCCTGCTTGATCTTCAGCTCGACTTCACGCTTAGCCTTTTCTACCATTTCCTCAATGCGTGTAGGGTGTATACGTCCGTCCTGGATAAGCTTTTCAAGTGCGATCCTTGCGACCTCTCTTCTCACCTGATCAAAGCACGAGATGGTGATAGCCTCAGGAGTATCGTCAATGATAAGATCAACGCCTGTGAGAGTTTCGATAGTTCTGATATTTCTTCCCTCACGTCCGATTATCCTGCCCTTCATCTCATCATTAGGCAATGCAACGACTGACACTGCTGATTCAGATACCTGATCGGCAGCACACCTTGAGATAGCAAGCGAGATATACTGTCTGGCCTTAGCCTCACAGTCATCCTTCACCTGATTTTCAAAGTTTGTGACCCTCACAGCCTTTTCATGCACCAGATCCTCGTCCAGCTTTGAAAGCAGATAATCCTTAGCCTGATCAACAGTGAACTGAGATATCTTTTCAAGCATATCAAGCTGCGACTTCTTGATCCTGTCAGCCTCAGCCACCTTTTCGTCAGCATTTTTCAGCTTGTTCTGGAGAGTTTCTTCCTTTTTCTCCAAATTATCGAGCTTTCTGTCGATAGACTCCTCTTTCTGCTGAACACGTCTTTCCTGTCTGGAAACTTCGATCCTTCTCTCTTTAAGCTCTTTTTCCGTTTCCTGGCGTGACTTGTGGATCTCGTCTTTCGCCTCGATCAATGCCTCTTTTTTCAGAGTTTCAGCGTTTTTCTTTGCGTCGTCAACGATACGCTCCGCTTCCTTTTCCGCAGAGCCTACAGCAGCTTCGGCTGTTTTTTTGCGATAGCTTATACCCTGTTTGAAGCAGATAAATCCGCTCACACCGGCACCAAGAACAAGAGCAACTACACATAGTAGAATAGCGATACCTGGTTCCATGTATAGCTTTCCTCCTTCTTAGAAAGTATGGATATCCATATTTTGTGCGTAAAAAACACATGAAAAAAGATATCCACCTGATATTAAATTGTAAAGATACAAAATTGCAAAATTTATTTTATAAAAAACATCAGAATAATACAAAAAACTATACTTCATCTTTCAGTTATATAAAAATTATAATGCATAATATTATTGTATAATAAAACTTCTCTGTTGTCAAGAATTTTTTTAGTTAAATCCACAAAATTATATATTTTCTAACAAACCCCTTGACAAGCGGGTGAAGAGGTGTTAAAATGTTAGTCGAAGCAAAAGATAAAGTCTTTTGCAGTTATACTTGAAAGCTTTGACGGGGAAGCCCCTCGGCGAAAGGTCTTTTCAGAGAGCACCGCACGTTTTTATACGAGCTGTGAGCGGTGTAGGACTATGCAGAGTGAGGATACCGCCCCTGAGTGCGCTTAATACACGCCGCAGGCTCAGCGTTAAAGGAGCAGCTAATGAGTTGTGCAGGAAACTGCGCATGAAGTTGGGTGGAACCACGATATCATCGTCCCATAGGATATTTGTATCCTATGGGACTTTTTTGTTATGTAAGAGGGTGATGATACTATGAAAGACAGGAAAGCCATGAAAACAAGGCGTATCCTTGCGATCATTTGCTATACCATTGGGTTTTGCGCTTATGGTGCAGCGGGATATGTTTGCTGGTTATCATGGAACGGGACTATATCCGACAAGCAAGGGTTTCTCACCTTTCTGCCCATATGGATAGTATCATACTGGTTCAACACATTTTTCTCTCAGCTTGTTTGCAGGGTGAAAAAAGACGGCTCCAGGCAATGGGCTATCAAAAAAAGGGCAAGGCACATTTTGAGCGACATTTCAACGGTGCTGAGCGTAGTGCTTCTTTGCTTCTGGATATATGTGTATGTTTCGCAGTATACTGAACTGCTGAACTTCAAATAATATGACTGTAGGGGTGACCTGAGGTCGCCCACAAAAAAAGCGTGTGATATGTGACGCATTACAAAAAGAAACAACGTGTTTATGCACGTTATAATAAAGAATTACAATATTATATAAATCGGAGGAATCAAAAATGATCAAGCTGAAATTAAAAGACGGCTCTGTCCGTGAGATCGAAAAGGCAATGCCTGCAAGCGAGATAATCAAGGATATCGGCATGGGACTTTACAAGGCTGCCTGCTGCGTAAAGCTGGACGGCGAAGTTTTCGACATGAGAACTGTCGTTGACCATGACTGCCATTTTGAGGTCATGACTTTTGACTCAAAGGCTGGTAAGGAAACTTTCTGGCACACAGCTTCTCACCTTATGGCGCAGGCTGTAAAAAATCTTTACCCTGAGGCAAAGCTTGCAAGAGGCCCTGCTACAGACACAGGCTTCTACTATGATTTTGAGGTAGAAAAGCCTTTTACGCCTGCTGACCTCGAAAAAATACAGGCTGAAATGAAGAAGCTTGCAAAAGAGGGATATGCTTTGGAGCGTTTTGAGCTTTCTGCTGACGAGGCTATAAAGCTCATGGAGGAAAGACATGAAGATTACAAGGTAGAGCTTATCCACAAGCATGACGATAAGGGCGAAAAGCTTTCATTCTACAAGCAGGGTGATTTCGTTGACCTTTGCGCAGGTCCACACATAATGAGCGTTGCGCCTATCAAGGCTGTTAAGCTTCTTTCATGCACAGGTGCATACTGGGGCAAGGCAGAGGACGGCAAGCAGCTTTCAAGAATTTACGGAACCGCATTCCCTAAGGCTTCAATGCTCGATGAGTTCCTTAAACAGCAGGAGGAAGCTAAGCTTCGTGACCACAACAAGATAGGCAGAGAGCTTGAATATTTCACAACTGTTGATTGTATCGGTCAGGGACTTCCTGTTATGCTTCCAAAGGGCGCAAGAGTTATCCAGCTTCTCCAGCGTTGGGTAGAAGATGTGGAGCAGGCAAAGGGCTGTCTGCTTACAAAGACTCCGCTTTTCGCAAAGAGAGATCTTTATAAGATATCAGGTCACTGGGATCACTATCTTGACGGAATGTTCATTCTTGGCGACCCATATGACGAGGAAAAAGAGTGCTTTGCACTTCGTCCGATGACTTGTCCGTTCCAGTATCAGGTATTTCTTAACAGACAGCGTTCATACAGAGAGCTTCCAATGAGATTGACAGAGACTTCTACGCTGTTTAGAAACGAGGACAGCGGTGAGATGCACGGTCTTATCAGAGTAAGACAGTTCACTATCTCTGAGGGTCACTACATTCTCAGACCTGACCAGCTTGAAGAGGAGTTCAAGGGCTGTTTGGAGCTTGCTAAGTATTTCCTTGACACTGTTGGTCTGCTTGATGACTGCACATTCAGATTCTCCCAGTGGGATCCTGCTAACCCTAAGAACAAGTACGAGGGCACGGCTGAGCAGTGGGAGCACGCACAGGCTGCAATGAAGACTATTCTTGACGACCTTGGCGTTGATTACGATATCGGTATCGACGAGGCTGCGTTCTATGGTCCAAAGCTCGACATTCAGTACAAGAACGTTTACGGCAAGGAAGACACGCTTGTTACTATCCAGATAGATATGCTTTTGGCTGAAAGATTTGGTATGTACTATGTTGACAAGGACGGTCAGAAGAAGCTTCCTTACATCATTCACAGAACTTCACTTGGCTGCTTTGAAAGAACACTTGCTTATATGCTTGAGCATTTCAACGGCGTTCTTCCTCTGTGGCTTGCTCCTGAGCAGGTAAGACTTCTTCCTATCAAGGAGAGCCATGCTGAATACGCTCAGAAGATAGCTGACAGAATGACTGCTATGGGCATGAGAGTAACTGTTGACAACAGAGATGAGAACATCGGTACTAAGATCAAGGCTGCAAGACTTGAGAGGATACCTTATATGCTCATCATTGGCGACAACGAGGTAAACAGCAACACTGTTACTGTTCGTTCAAGAAAAGAGGGCGAGCTTCCTGCAATGCCTGTTGACGAGCTTATCGCTAAGCTTGATGAAGAGATAAAGACTAAGGCTAAGTAATCGGCTTTGTTATACAGACGTTTTATGCGATACCGCACAGGGGGAGTTTCTCTTGTGCGGCATTGCCGTTTATAAAATATGGGGCGGACAGGATAAAATCCGCTTCGGGAAAGAGGTAATAGATGAAATCAGATATGATCTGGACGCTTGTGGCATTTGCATTCTATTTGGCAGGAATGCTTCTCATCGGTGCTGCATATATGAAGAAAACAAAAAGCTCCGAGGACTTTTTCCTTGGTGGCAGAGGACTTAACGGCTGGGTAGCGGCACTTTCTGCTCAGGCTTCTGATATGTCAGGCTGGATGCTCATGGGTCTGCCTGGCGCTGTTTACGCATTCGGAACGGGGCAGATATGGATAGCTGTAGGTCTGCTTATCGGCACTATACTTAACTGGGCGATAGTTTCGGGCAGACTGAGAAGATACACTATAAGAGCGAACAACTCCTTGACGCTTCCTAAGTATCTTGAAAACAGATTTGAGGACAAGCACAAGATAATGCTTTTGGTATCGTCGGTGGCAATCGTCATATTCTTCCTTGTTTACACAGCGTCTGCTCTTTCGGCAGGCGGAAAGCTTTTCAACTCTATATTCGGTATCGACTACAAGATATGCCTTACTATCGGTGCGGTAGTAATTTTGGGCTACACTTTCATGGGTGGATTCATGGCAGTATGTGTAACGGACTTTGTTCAGGGTCTGCTCATGCTGGCAGGAGTTGTGACTATACCTATCATCGCATTTTTCCTTGTTGGAGCAGGAAATGTTATGGACAACATCACTGCAAGCGGTGTTGAGGCACATCACTATCTTAACATATTCAATGATGAAAAGGGTCAGACCCTTTCAGCCATCGACATAATCTCTCAGCTCGGCTGGGCGCTTGGTTATTTCGGTATGCCGCACATTCTGGTAAGATTCATGGCTATAAGCTCTGAAAAAGAGGTAAAAAAGTCAAGAGTCATAGGCTGTGTATGGTGTGCTATATCACTTTGCTTCGCTTGCTTTATAGCTATCGTGGGCAGGGCTTATCTTGTGCCTGCACTTGCAAACAACAAGTCTGAGAATGTTTTCATCGAGATGATACAGAAGGTATTCAACTCCGATATCGGTCTGCCATTCGTCGGCGGAATTTTCCTTTGCGGAATACTGGCTGCCATAATGTCAACGGCTGATTCGCAGCTGCTTGTAACTGCCTCATCGGTATCGGAGGATATTTACCACTCATGTATTGCACCTAAGGCAGAGAGCAAGAAGGTACTGCTTGTGAGCAGGATAACGGTTCTTGCTGTAGCGGTAGTGGCATACATAATAGCACTTGACCCTAACAGCAGTATAATGGGTCTTGTTTCAAACGCATGGGCAGGACTTGGAGCTTCGTTTGGTCCGATAATACTTATGTCCCTTTATTGGAGGAGAACAAACCTCGCAGGTGCGGCGGCAGGCGTTGCCAGCGGTGCGTTATCGGTAATAATCTGGGATTACATACCGCTTATAAACGGACAGACTTTAGGTGACAGGACCGGGCTTTACTCATTGGTAGTAGGTTTTGCGGTAAGTCTTATACTTATCATTATTGTGAGCCTTTGCACAAAGAAGCCGTCCGAGGAAATGCTGAAGGCATTTGATGATGTCAAGAACGGTGTGAACTGCGGTTGTGATGAAAAAGCATAACAAAGTAAAAGGTCCATGGGTACGCCCACGGACCTTTTGTATTTTATCTTTTAGCTATCATACTTTTCCTTATTTTCGCATCTGAATTCCGTAAACACCGCTTTATTGCCTTTATCCTCATATTTCTGAGCGTAAAGACCAATAACAACTCCCGTGAAATTACCTGCAAGCTCAGTAGACAAAAACTTCGTTTGTGCTCCGCCCAAGTCTATATCTCCCGAAAGCGTTTTCGCCGAGAAATTGTATGTAAAGTTGGAAGCATTACAGCAAAGCACAGCCGAGCTTTCTCCCTGCGGCAATGCTATGACATGATCCTCATGGCGAATATCGCCTATGCAAAGTCTGCGGAACAGCTCGACACCTTTATCCATGCGTCTTAATGCTATCTCATAATGCTGATCGGGGGTCATGTAGAACACCAATCCTGCTTCGCCCTCTGTTATCTCGACTTTGCACTCCACGTATAAATTCATTTCTTTCTGTCTTATGCAGATAAAAGCAGGCGAGCCGTCTGCCTCAAAGATCGTATGCTCGTTTGGCTTAAGCTCAAAGCGTTTTTTATCGAGCTTATAAAGGTTCATATCGGGGTTTTGCATAAAGCACCACTCACGTCCGACTTTGGTATTCTCGAAAGTGTATTCTTTCCAAAACTCCTGCCTGATATCCCCGAGTCTGTCGGTTTCAACTTCCTTGCGAGTTGTGCCATTATCGCCCATTGTGAACCAGCCGTTCTCGTCGAAAGTCACTGGTACGAGATAGACTTCTCTGCCTGTAATGTGGTGCATCACCCACATATTTATCATTCTGAACGCAAGGTGGACGCACCAGAAGTTGCCGTTTTCGTCCTCCACAAGGTCACCATGACCGCACCCTTGTATCTCGTATCCACCGAGATTTCTGTTTGTGAGGACTGGGTTGTGAGGATAATTCTCAAAAGGACCGTAAGGGGTCTTGCCCTTGGCGTAGACTATCATATGACCGTATTCCGTGCCGCCCTCAGCCGCCATAAGGTAGTATTCGCCCTTTATTTTGTAGAGGTGTGGGCTTTCAAGGAAACGTCCGCCTGCACCTGTCCATATGGTCTTGCTTGGCGTGAGCTTTTTGCCTGTTTCGATATCTATTTCGCACTGTGTAACGCCATGGTTGCCCTCATCGTCTTCACCATTGGACATAAAGTAGGCTTTGCCATTCTCAAAATACAGTGACGGGTCGATACCGCCCTGCTGAACATAAACAGGCTCAGACCATTCACCGTGGATATCGTCAGTATAGACATAGAAGTTTCCGCCATTTGTGACGTTAGTCGTTACCATGTAAAATCTGCCGTTATTGTATCTGATAGTTGGGGCATAGATGCCGCCCCAAGAGCCTGCGCCCTCCAATGGGAGCTGACTTTTTCTTGTGAGAACATGACCTATCTGCTTCCAGTTCACAAGGTCGTCGCTTTCATATAGAGGAACGCCCGGAAAAAACTGAAAAGAGCTGCAAACAAGATAATATTTGCCCTCAGCCTTACAGATGCTAGGGTCGGGATAAAAGCCTGATATGACCGGATTTATGTACTTCATATTGTGACCTCCGTTTATATTTTACAGATATTATAATCTATTTCAGATGGCTTTTCAATAGCTTCTCGTGCAGTATGAGTGAATTTTTGTGCAAATGAAAAAAACAATTTCCGTTTACGATTTTGGAAGTGGGTAGTGGCGATCAATTGGTACGGATATCTAGGCGGAATAGTAGCTTCGATGGGCAAATGCTGTTCTCTCCTATAGATTTTTTGCGGGGATATATGTTAAGTTAAACGTTTTTGATAGCGTGTTCAGTATAAAAGTTACAAATTGTAATTTTTGCTCCGACATTTGTTCGTATGGCATATAACAGTCTATATTTGGGGGATATATTTGAATATAGAACTTGTGTTTCTTGTGAAAACAAACAAATATTTTAGTCATTTCGGCAAAAAGCGATAAAATCTGTTGTCAAATTGTAACCTTTATGATATTATGAAGTTGATATACGAAAACGTATAAGATAATTCTGTCAGTTAGGGGGCGTTTGGAATGGAAAAGGGGCTGAAAAAAGTTTTTTCGGCTATGGGCGCAGTATTTTGTGCTGTTATGATGATCATGCTTTGTCAGGTGACAAATGCGGTGAGCTACAGCGAACAGACCGTCACTGTGGACTATGATTATCAGGTCATAGACTCTTTTGAGGGCGTTGACGCTAAATACGTTCTCGGCTATTCCGACACCGGTTATTATTGCTGTGCAGGATATGTTTCACGTTTTTATGAAGAAAAGTTCGGCGTTACAGTATACAACATAAACATGGTGGACGACAAGCCTAGCGTGTACTGCTACGGCAAAAGGGCGGAGCTTCGTGAAGTGAAAACTCCGCAGGCAGGGGATATAATGCAGGACAAGGATTACTCTCATGTTGCCATTGTAAAGGACTGTCAGGGAACGACGGCTACTCTTATCGAGCAGAACTACAAATGGACTTGGAACGACACTGTTTACACTGTGAAAAACAGAAAGGTACTTACTAACAATCACTATTTCTACAGACTTTACATAAACGGCATTGCGCAAAGCCTTGACATCGACACAACAAGACCTGTTATCGCAAACGCAGGCTGTGAGAACATCACGGGAAAAGGCTACACTGTTAAAGCGGATATTTCTGACAACAGGGCTGTGGCTTCGGTAAAGGTATCCACTTATTTTGAGGGCAACAAGACAAAGACTATAAGCCGTGTTTACACATCGGCGGTGAACTCGCTTTCACACTCAGTAAAGGTAGCTGACCTTGGGGGCAAGGACGGATATTATATTACAACTATAACGGCTACTGACGAGGCTGGGAACAGCTCTGAGCAGGTCATAAAGACTTATGTTGACACAACTGCGCCGACCATATCGGGGGCAAAGGTGGAGAACATCACAGCAAAGGGCTTTGATGTTTCTTGCAATGTGAGCGACAAGAGCGGAGTTTCAAAGGTAGTCTTCCCTGCTTACCCTACAAAAAATGGTGAAAGTGCAAAGAAATACGCAAGCGGAAAGCTTTCGGGTGGCAAGGCTTCGGCTTATGTTTCTGCTGAGGACTATTCAGTAAAAAGCGGTGAATTTACCGTTAAGATAACGGCTTATGACAAATACGGAAACAGCTCAGCAAAAACTATAAAGGCTAGCATAAAGCCTGCGGCTTCGGTAACATTGGATAAGGATTCACTGACTCTTGACAAGGGCAAAAGCAGTGTTATTTCTGCAAAAATGGGTGGTGGAAGCGGTCTGACGGACTTTGTTTCCTGGAAGTCTTCTAACAGCAAAATTGCTTCTGTGTCAGACGGAAAGGTCACTGCAAAAGGGGTTGGCAGAGCAACTATCACGGCATACACAACAGGAGGAAAAAATGTTAAATGTACCGTCACTGTAAAGGGTAAAATCAGTGACAGCAGTATTTCGGCTATAAAGACGCAAAGCTACACAGGGAAGGCGGTTTCTCCTGTGCCTGCAGTGACATATGGTGGCAAAAAGCTTGTAAAGAATACTGACTACACTGTGAGCTACTCAAAGAACACAGCCATAGGTCAGGCAAGCGTAAAAATAACAGGCAAGGGTTTATACAAAGGCACAAAAACTGTGAACTTCAACATTCGTCCTGCCACAGTGACGAAGCTAAAAGTTTCTTCCACCGGTGAAAAGAGCGTTAAGCTTTCTTGGAAAAAGATTACAGGTGCTGACAGCTACGCTATATACAGATATGACAACACAAGCAAGAAATGGCATAGAATAAAAACTGTAAAGGCTGTGAGCTTCACTGACAGCGGACTTGCTCGTGCAAAGGGGTACAGCTACAAGGTAAAGGCTGTGAAAAAATCTGGCGGAAAAGAATACATTTCGGCTAGCTACTCAAAGGCTGTAGAGGCTGTCACAAAGCCTGCTAAGGCTTCATGCACGGCTAAATCATCAGGCAGCGGCAGCATTGAGGTATCATGGAAAGCTGTTGGGGGTGCAAGCGGATATGAGATATACTCCTCTTCAAATGGCAGTGATTATGTGAAGTCGGCAAAGGTGGGTGGCTCTCAAAAGAGTGCTATCGTATCAGGATTTGAGCCTTACTCACTTAGAATGGTAAAGGTAAGGGCTTACAAAACTGTGAACGGAAAGACTTCTTACGGGGCTTTTTCGCAGGCGGTTATGGTTATTGTCAAGTAGGCTGGATACAGAAACATATGATATAAAATAAGCAGGCGATAGGTGATATGCGGGCGACCAAAGGTCGCCCCTACGATAGTTCAAGCATTGTAGGGGAGCGGCGCAATTTCTGCTTTGCAGAAATACGACGTCCCGATTTCGGAACGTTACCATTTGTAAGATTGCAAAAAACTTGTGTAATTTCGCCATATATCATCAGTCGCCACTACGATACATGACTGGTACGCTACACAATTGAGGTAAACCAAACAAGCGAATGATGTTCGCCCCTACATTTTTATTGCTACACAAAAAAGGACAGCACTTTGGAAAAATGCTGTCCTTTTTCTATATTCATATGGGTCTATCTTTCCATTTTCCAGAACTCTACAGAGTATGGCTTAAGCTCGCTGCCGCCACCAAAATCATGGATAGTGCCTGTTAGAAGCTCCTCTGCCTGACCGCAGCCTGCGTCAAAGTGAGCTGTGAAAGGCTGATCGTCAGCGTTTATTGCAACAAGGACACGCTCACCCTCGAACTCACGCTCGATTATACACTGCTTATTGGTAAGAACAGGTATTTTGATAGAGCCATAGCAGAGAGCCTTGCTGTTTTTGTGTGCCTCTGCCATTTTTGAAATAAGCTCTGTAAGGTCGTTCCACTCAGGCTTTTCAAAACTTACACGGAGAGCAGGGTCGCCCTCGCTCTTGTTTGCCTTTGTTCCCCACTCTGAGCCGTAATATACACATGGGATACCAGGCATACCAAAGAGCATTCCATAAATAAGTGGCAAATGACGCTCATTTGTGAGTTGGCTTGCTATTCTTGATACGTCATGGTTATCAACAAAGCACAGCAGGTGCATTCCTCTGTATCTGCACCAGTTCTCAGGTCCAAACTGATTTTTCAGAGAGTGGCATATCTCGAACATATTCATGCAGTTGAAGCTTGAATAAAGTCCCTTATAGCACTCGTAGTTCGTGCAGGAATGGAGCATTTCAGGATTTACCCACTGAGCGTAATCACCATGCAGAAGCTCGCCAATAAGGACGAAATCCTGCTTGAGCCAATCGCAATGCTGTCTGAGGCGCTTCAAGAAGTTCTTATCAAGGCAATATGCAACGTCAAGGCGAAGTCCGTCTATATCAAACTCCTTGACCCAATTTGTTATGCATTCCAAGATATGATCCACTACCTGTGGATTATTAAGGTTTAGCTTAACAAGGTCAAAGTGACCCTCCCAGCCCTCATACCAAAGTCCATCGTTATAGTTGCTGTTGCCGCCGAAATTGATATGGAACCAATCTTTATATGGTGAGTTCTCACGGTTTTTCAGAACGTCCTGAAAAGCCCAGAAGCCTCTGCCGACGTGATTGAAAACGCCGTCCAAAACTACCTTTATGCCGTTTTCGTGAAGCTCTTTGCAGACCTTTGCAAAGTCCTCATTTGTGCCAAGGCGGCAATCTATCTTGCGGTAATCTCTGGTATTATAGCCGTGAGTGTCAGAATCGAACACCGGTGAAAAATAGATAGCGTTGGCACCAAGCTTTTTGATATGAGGTATCCAATCTATTACCTTTAATATCCTGCTTTCCTCTTTGCCGTCATTCTCAAATGGCGCACCGCAGAATCCAAGAGGATAGATCTGATAAAATACACTTTCGTATGCCCACATAATATTATCTTCCTTTCTGATACTAATAGAAAATGTTGTTCGCAGATGAAATATGATTTGCTGAGAAAAAGCGGGCGAAAGCTGTTCGCCCCTACAGGGTAGCGTTACGTTATTTGTACACCAATTTCTTCAACTCATTCATATTTTATTGGTTATCTGCGAAACTATAGTTAAACTGTACAAAATACAACACTATTATTATATCAAATCCCAACATATTTCTCAATACTCATTTTTCATTAATATAATCCACACTTTTGTGCATTTTGTACAACTATTGACAAATCAATCGTGAAATGATATTATATTTATAACAAATGTCAAGGGTTGATTTTTGGTAAAGGCAGGGATAAAAACATGAAGAAGATACTTGTGCTTTTCACAGGCGGAACTATCGGGAGCATTACTACTGACGGCATAATAGATGTTGAGCGTGAGGGAAAATACGCTGTTGTGGAGGCTTACAAGAGTGCATACGGCGATGATGTGGAATTTGAATGTCGACAGGTTCTTAATATACTCAGCGAAAACATGGGGTTTTCGGGGTGGGAGAAAATGATACACGAGATAAACGGCATTGACACGGCTTTATACTCGGGAGTTATCCTCACCCACGGCAGTGACACCCTTGCTTACACTTCTGCTCTGCTTGGAATGTATTTCAGGCATTTTGATATACCCCTTTTTATTATCGCAAGCAACAAGCCCATTGGTGAGAAAGGTTCGAACGGGCTTTTCAACTTCACCTCGGCGGTGGGGCTTATAAAAGAGGGAAAATACAAGGGTGTTTTCACGCTGTACGAGAGGGTCATGCTTCCTACTAGGGTGATACCTGCAGACACCTGTCGGGACAGGTTTGGGGTATATGGTTATGACGGCTTCAATGATTTTTCGGTTTTCAGCGGAGTGAGCGAGAATATGCTGTCACGCCCTAGGGAACGGATTTTCCATAATGATGTCAAATTTGGGAAGCGTGTTCTTTTTATAGAGGGTTATCCTGCAATGGACTTTGGGTGCTTTGTGCCAAACGAGGACACGGCGGCGGTGCTTTACTCACCTTATCACAGTGCGACGGCTTGCACTGACGTTTCAGAAGGGAAAAGCTATGCACTGACGGAATTTATCAAGGGGTGCATAACAAAGAACATTATGGTGTATATTTGCGGTCTGAAAAGAAAAGTGCCTATCTACTCGACGGTGGAGGAGATAATAAAGGCAGGCAGCATACCAATATACACCACCTCAGCGGTGGCGGCTTATATGAAACTTCTGCTTGCTTACAATCAGGAGGAAATGCCTGTGAAAGAAGTCATGGGGAAAGACCTTTTCTTTGAGGAGGTAAAATTCTCATAAACATTGTTTCAGTTATTGACAAAATGCTGAGCTTGTGATAAAATCAAAGTATATTAAAATAGTATATTTAGAAAAAAGTACAACGGAGGTAATAAAAATGGCAGACACAAAAATTTCAGACTCAGTTATTTATATTGGTGCAGACGATCATGACATTGACCTTTTTGAGAGCCAATATGTTGTGCCGAACGGCGTTTCGTACAACTCTTATGTTATCATTGACGAGAAGATAGCGGTAATGGACACTGCTGACCCTAGGGTAACGGACGTTTGGTTTGACAATCTTGAAAAGGCTTTGGGCGGCAGAAAGCCTGATTATCTTGTTGTTCAGCACATGGAGCCTGACCATGCAGGAAACATCAAAAAACTTGCGGAGAAATATCCTGAAATGAAGATAGTGGGAAACGCAAAGACTTTCCCTATGATGAAGCAGTTTTTCACCATTGATGGACTTGACGATAGGTCTGTTGTGGTAAAAGAGGGGGACACGCTTTCTCTTGGAAGCCACACGCTTCAGTTCGTAATGGCGCCTATGGTACACTGGCCTGAGGTAATGGTGACATACGAGCAGAGCGAAAAGCTGTTGTTCTCTGCTGACGGATTTGGAAAGTTCGGCGCACTTGATGTTGAGGAGGACTGGGCTTGCGAGGCTAGAAGATACTATTTCAACATTGTGGGCAAATACGGTGCACAGGTACAGGCGCTTCTTAAAAAGGCGGCTGCCCTTGACATAAAGATGATACTGCCTTTACATGGCCCTATACTCAAAGAAGATCTTGGTTACTATCTTGGACTTTACAACACATGGTCAAGCTATCAGCCTGAGAGCAAGGGCGTATTCGTAGCGTATGCTTCAATACACGGTAACACTGCAAAGGCGGCTGAAAAGCTTGGTGAGATGCTGAAAGAAAAGGGTGCTGAGAAGGTAGTTATCAGCGACCTTTCAAGAAGCGACATGGCAGAAAATATCGAGGACGCTTTCAGATATGACAGAATAATACTTATGGCAAGCAGTTATGACGGCGGTGTATTCCCTGTTATGGAGGATTTCCTTATGCACCTTAAGTCAAAGAACTATCAGAACAGAAAGATAGGTCTTGTAGAGAACGGCTCATGGGCGCCTACTGCGGCAAGGGTCATGAAGGGATATGTGGAAAACTTCAAGAATGTTACCATTGCTGAGCCTGTTGTGACTATCCGCTCCACGCTCAACGAGGTTTCCGAGAAGGCTCTTGAGGAGTTGGCTGAGGTCATGGCTAAGGGTGAATAAATTTCGCTCAGTCAGATAAATCAGACACAAAAAAATGCGGGCGATCAGAAGTCGCCCCTACAGATATGAAAAAGGCAGGACGTTTTGTCCTGCCTTTTGTGTTATATCACATTGCCGTCTGTGGTGATTATTCTTACTGCCACGGGGATATTTTTGCCGCTGTCGGTGACTGCTTTTCTTACTGCGTGTTCTATTCCGCCACAGCATGGAACTTCCATTCGGGCTACTGTTATGCTGCGGATATTGTTTCTTTTCACTATCTCGCCAAGCTTTTCGGAGTAGTCTGTGGCGTCAAGCTTCGGACAGCCTATGACGGTTATTTTGCCTGTCATGAAATCGGAATGGAAGCTTCCGCAGGCATAGGCTGTGCAATCTGCAGCGACAAGCAGGTCTGCGCCGTCAAAGTATGGTGCGTTCACAGGTACAAGCTTTATTTGCACAGGCCACTGCATAAGCTGTGACGGAGTTTTTGCTGACGGGGTATCTACCGGGGCTGGCTTTTTGGCAAATGTTTTCATCATTGAGCCCGGACAGCCATGGAAAACAGGCTTGCCAAGGCGTTTTTTGTTTTCTTCCACTGCCTTTTCGTCATATGCGGCAGCTTCTCGCTCAACAAAGGATATGGCATTCGTTGGGCAGGCTGGAAGACAATCTCCAAGACCATCGCAATAATCGTCACGCATAAGCTTTGCTTTGCCGTTCACCATGCCTATTGCGCCTTCGTGGCAGGCTTTAGCACAAGCACCACAGCCGTTGCACTTTTCTTCGTCTATTTGTATTACTCGTCTTATCATATGGTTACCTCCGTATTTTTATTTATATCTTTCGTTTCGGCATAAAGCTCTTGACTTTATGCTATGATTATAATATAATCTTATCGCAAAGTCTGTTGTAATTACAACAAAAGCATAAAATTATTTCGTAAAAATGAGGAAGATAAAATGGATAATAAATACATCAAGATAATAAAAAACACTCCCCTTTTTGAGAGCATGAGCGACGAGGAGATAGCTCAGTTTCTCAGACCTGACGGCAGTGGCATAAAAAGCTTTCGCAAGGAAAGCTATATTTTTCACGCAGGAGACAAGACCGCTTATTTCGGCATACTTCTGGAGGGCAAGGCGCTTATCGAACGTGACGAGCTTTGGGGCGGCAGGAGCATAATCGCTCCTTTGGAGGCAGGACAGCTTTTCGGAGAGGTCTATGCCTGCACAGGTGAACCGCTTGGGGTGAGCGTATGTGCAAAGGAGCAATGCACAGTGCTGTTTTTATCCCCTGAGTCTATTATAAAGGAAAGTTCGACGCTGACGGCTAGGCTTCTAAAGATAACGGCTATGAAAAATCTCAGGCTCAACGAAAAGATACAAGTGATAACCCCCAGGACTATAAGAGAGCGTGTTATGGTTTATCTTTCTTCACTTGCAAAGAAAAGCGGATCGCACATTGTCACGACAAATTTCGACCGTCAACAGCTTGCAGATTTTCTCTGCGTTGACCGCAGTGCGCTGTCAACAGAGCTTGGAAAAATGCACCGTGAGGGGCTGATAGATCTCAAGGGCCGGGAGTTTATACTACCTGAAAACTGCTCTCGTGGAACGTGATTTGTTAATTTATATGTAAATAATAAGTCATTTAACCATATTCATTTTTTCTGCTCTTTTTAAAGAAAAAATGCATATTTTATATTGACACAACCTGCTTTGTGTTGTATAATATATATAGTGTCGCCGTGACAGTTCATAATTACTTAAACGTTTATTGCGGAAATGTATTTATTTACAAATAGTCACGGTATTGGGAAATTGATTGAAAGGATTGATTGCTTTGGCAAAGAAGAATGAAAGCATAAGCGACAAGATCGTTCGTTTGTATAAGGAGGGCTACTCCATTCCTGAGATAGCAAAAGAAATGGAGATGCCTAAGGATAATGTTCCGAGAATACTTGAAAAGCACTTCCCTGACTATGCAAGCTTTGAACAGCCTGTAAGAGAGGGTGCTGATGAAAACGGCAACGGAAAAAAGAGCGTTTTCAATATGTCTGTAAGCGAGCTTTTCGGAAAGAAGAACAAAAAGCAGGAGAATGTTGAGCCTGCAAGGGTAACTGTAAATCTGGCTATGGACGATGACGGATTTGTTGATCACAGTGTTGCGGCTATCGCCTCAATGCTTCAGAAAGGCAGAAGCGTAAACGATATTGCAGGATTCTTTAATAAAGATCCTGAGGATATCAAGGCTGTTCAGGGCTGTATGGACGAGCATTTCAAAAGAATGAATACATACAAGGGTCCAAAGGTCGACCCTGCGTCTGAGCATAAGGAAGAGCCTGCTCAGAACATAACTGATCCGCTGGCGGCAAGCCTTGCAAGCGGCATTGCAAAGAGAAAGAGCAATATGTATGCAACAGGTATCGAAACACCTGCAAAGGCTGAACCTGCTTCCGCTCCTGTTCCTCCTGAGGACAATAGCGTTCACCTTGTTACTCCTGAGGCTCTCAAAGAGGCTGAGGAAAAAGCTAAGGCAGAGGAAAATGCAAAGGCTGAAGCTACTGTGGCTGAGGAAGTTCCTACAATGGACGAGGTCGAGATGCCGTCAATCGAGCCTATAAGCCTTGATGACACAATGGTGGTTTCACCTGCCCCTGAGTCTACTATGCCGTCTATAGAAGACGAGATAGCTGAAAAGAAAGCTGCGGAAGCTGAAAATACAAATAATAATGAGGAGGGCGAGAATATGGGTATGAGTCCAATGGAAAAAATGCGTATGTTTGCGCAGGAGCAGATCGAGATGAACAACAAGAAGATCGACGAGCTTAAGGCAAGCATTGCTGAAACTGAGGCAAAGTCTTTGGATCTCGGTAAGCAGGCAAGCGATATCTACGAGGAGATCGTTAAGCTTCAGGAAAAGGCTAAGGCGCTCAACGCCGAGAAGGAGCAGGTTGATATTCAGATCAGTCAGGTAAACGCTGAGATCGAAGGCATTAGAAAAGAAAACAACGAATTCAAGAGCTATATGTAATAGCATCTTATTCAAATCATATAAGGCAGGGAGGCTTCGGTTTCCTGCCTTTTTTATTTGCGAGGAATGAAGAGGAAAATAGCACAGATGATAAACGAAAGAAGCAGGACGTCGCATTTCTGCCAAGCAGAAATTGCGCCGCTCCCCTACAGGTGATGGCAGGCTGATGTTTTTTGATTAAAGTCAAACTTTTTTACCTGAAAGTATTGAAAAATAACGGCAAATATGGTACAATGCTTTTATAAACCTTGAAAGGATTATTTATATGAGCAATATACTTATTCTGGCATTCCTGTTCTTTGCTGGGTGTCTGATAGGCTGGGGGATAGAAGTTATTTTCAGACGATTTGAGCCTAACAACAAAGCAAGAAAATGGATAAATCCCGGCTTTCTTATTGGTCCTTATCTGCCTTTATACGGCTTCGGGCTTTGCACCCTTTATCTGCTGGCGGGACTTGAAAAATTTATACACACTGACAACACGGCTTTGCAGAAGTTTATACTTTTTTTGCTTATGGCTATTGCAATGACAGTGATAGAGCTTATTGCAGGCGAGATATTCATTGTGAAAATGCACGTCAAGCTGTGGGACTACACTGGAAACAAATTCAACTATAAAGGCATAATATGTCCGTTGTATTCACTCATATGGGCAGCACTGGGCGCGGTCTATTATTTCTTTATACACCCATACATTCTTGACGCACTCAACTGGCTTGCGAATAATTTGGCGTTCTCGTTCTTTATTGGATTTTTCTATGGTGTTTTTGCTATCGACCTATTCTATTCCCTGAAGCTGGCAGAGAAGATAAAAACGTTTGCGGAAGAGAACGATATGGTCATCAGATACGAGGAGTTCAAACGGCACATCAGGGAAAGTTCAGAGGAGAGAAAAGAGAAATACAGATTTATGCTTTCCATGGGCTCAGGTGCAAGGCTTGGCGAGCATTTGAAAAAGTATCGCGACAAACAGCGTGAGGAGCAACGCGGACACAGGCTCAATGACTTTATATCAAAAATAAAAAAGTCAGATACATGAAAATTAACAAAATAACCATTGACAAAACATCAGCATGGTGATATACTGATTTCATATGTAAAAAACGTTGACGAAGACAGTAGGCTTTATGCGAAAATCTCAGCGAGCCGCCGACAGTGAGAGGGCGGTATGATTAGCTTTAGGCTGAATATCACTTCCGAGTTGCAGGCTGAAAATCAGTATGATAAGTAAGCTTCGCCGCTTTTCCTGCGTTAAAGGGAACGCATATGTCAGTATGCTGAAAAGGTGGTTTGCGAATGGCTTTACGGCTTTCGTCCTGTTTCAGGGCGGAAGCCTTTTTTATTGCATTTTATCTTTATGCGTAACTGATCGTTTATTACAAAATCAGAAAGGATTGATCTTCGTGTACAAAAAGGTTGACACCAATCTGAACTTCGTTCAGAGAGAAAAAGAAGTGGAAAAGTTCTGGGACGATAACAATATCTTTGAAAAAAGTATTGACAGCCGTAAAAAAGGCGAGTCCTATGTTTTCTATGACGGACCTCCAACGGCTAACGGCAAGCCGCATATCGGTCACGTTCTCACTCGTGCTATCAAGGATATGATACCAAGATACCGTGCTATGAAAGGCTATCAGGTACCTCGTAAGGCTGGCTGGGACACACATGGTCTGCCTGTTGAGCTTGAGGTAGAGAAAATGCTTGGTCTTGACGGCAAGGAGCAGATCGAGGAATATGGTCTTGAGCCGTTCATCAAGAAGTGTAAAGAGTCTGTATGGAAATACAAGGGCATGTGGGAGGACTTCTCAGGCACTGTTGGCTTCTGGGCTGACATGGAACACCCTTATGTTACCTATGACAACAACTTTATAGAGTCTGAATGGTGGGCTTTGAAGCAGATATACGAAAAGGGCTTGCTTTACAAGGGCTTCAAGATAGTTCCTTACTGTCCACGCTGCGGCACACCGCTTTCTTCTCACGAAGTTGCTCAGGGCTACAAGACAGTTAAAGAGCGTTCTGCTATCGTTCGTTTCAAGCTTGTTGGCAAGGACGAATACTTCCTTGCATGGACGACAACGCCTTGGACGCTCCCTTCAAACGTTGCCCTTTGCGTAAACCCAGATGAAACTTACTGCAAGGTAGAAGCCGCTGACGGCTACACTTATATTCTTGCGGAGGCGCTTCTTGACACTGTTCTCGGCAAGCTTGCAACTGAGGACAAGCCTGCATACAAGGTGCTTGAAACTTACAAGGGCAAGGATCTTGAATATATTGAATACGAGCCGCTTTATGAGTGCGCAGGCGAAAGTGCAAAGAAGCAGGGCAAAAAGGGTCACTTTGTTACCTGTGACAGCTATGTAACTATGTCAGACGGTACAGGTATCGTTCATATTGCGCCTGCTTTCGGTGAGGACGACTCTAAAGTCGGAAAGAAGTATGATCTGCCTTTCGTTCAGTTCGTTGACGGCAAGGGCGACATGACTGCTGAAACTCCATATGCCGGAATGTTCGTAAAGGACGCTGACCCTGAGGTACTCAAAGACCTTGACAAGTCAGGCAAGCTTTTTGCCGCTCCTAAGTTCGAGCATGATTATCCGCACTGCTGGAGATGCGGCTCACCTCTTATCTACTATGCAAGAGATACTTGGTTCATCAAGATGACTGACGTTAAGGACAGACTTATCGCAAACAATGACACTATCAACTGGATTCCTGAGAGCATTGGTAAGGGACGTTTCGGTGACTGGCTGAAAAACGTTCAGGACTGGGGCATTTCAAGAAACAGATATTGGGGTACTCCGCTGAACATTTGGGAGTGCGAGTGCGGTCACAGACACTCTATCGGCTCTATCGAGGAGCTTAAGTCAATGTCAGACAACTGCCCTGATGATATCGAGCTTCACAGACCATACATTGACAATGTAACTATCAAATGCCCTGAGTGCGGAAAACAGATGCACCGTGTATCAGAGGTAATAGACTGCTGGTTCGACTCAGGCTCGATGCCTTTCGCTCAGCATCATTATCCATTTGAGAACAAGGAGCTTTTCGAGTCACAGTTCCCTGCTGACTTTATTTCTGAGGCTGTTGACCAGACAAGAGGTTGGTTCTATTCACTCCTTGCTATCTCAACGCTTATATTTGACAAGGCTCCATACAAGAACGTTATCGTGCTTGGTCTTGTTCAGGACGAGAACGGTCAGAAGATGTCAAAGTCAAAGGGCAACGCTGTTGACCCATTCGAGGCACTGGCTAAATACGGCGCAGACGCTATCAGGTGGTATTTCTACACAAACTCTGCTCCATGGCTTCCTAATAAGTTCCATGACAAGGGCGTAACAGAGGGTCAGAGAAAGTTCATGGGCACGCTTTGGAACACATATGCGTTCTATGTGCTTTATGCTGAGATAGACAAATTCGACCCTACAAAGCATGAGATAGAATATGACAAGCTTTCTGTTATGGACAAGTGGCTGCTTTCAAAGATGAACTCTATGATAAAGGCTGCTGACGACAACCTTAACAACTACAGGATACCTGAGGCTGCAAAGGCTATGCAGGAGTTTGTTGACGATCTTTCTAACTGGTATGTAAGAAGAGGCAGAGAGAGATACTGGGCACAGGGTATGTCACAGGACAAGATAAACGCTTACATGACTCTTTACACTGCTATCGTTACGCTCTGCAAGTGTGCAGCACCTATGGTGCCTTTCATCACTGAGGAGATCTATCAGAATCTTGTTAGAAGCGTTGACAAGGACGCTCCTGAGAGTATCCACCTTTGCGATTATCCTGTTTGCGACGAGAACATGATAGACGAAAAGCTTGAGTCTGACATGGAGGAAGTTCTGGAGATAGTTGTTCTGGGACGTTCTGCAAGAAACGGCGCAAGCCTTAAAAACCGTCAGCCTTTGAGCGTGATGTATGTTGCAGCAGACCACCCACTTGACAGCTACTATATCGACATCATCAGGGACGAGCTTAACCTCAAGGACGTTCAGTTCTCAAATGATGTATCTGCATATATCGATTATAAGTTCAAGCCACAGCTCAAGACCCTTGGTCCAAAGTACGGCAAGCAGCTTGGTGAGATAAGAACACAGCTTTCACAGCTTGACGGACACAAGGCTATGGGCGAACTGAACGAAACAGGCAGTCTGAAACTCACGCTTTCAAGCGGTGAGATAGCACTTGACAAGGATGATGTTCTCATCGAGTCTGAGCAGAAAGAGGGCTTCTACACCCTTTCTGAAAACGGTGTTACTGTAGCTATCAGCACTGTTCTCACTCCTGAGCTTATTGAAGAGGGCTTTGTAAGAGAAGTTATCAGCAAGGTTCAGACAATGAGAAAGGATTCGGGCTTTGAGGTAATGGATCACATCACTGTTTCTGTAAGCGGCAGCGAAAAGGTTATGGCTGTTGTTGACAAGAACAGAGAGGCTATTTCTCATGACGTTCTTGCAGACGATATCGTTCTTGGCGAAAATGTCGGCAACGAAAAGGATTGGGACATCAACGGCGAAAAAGTTTCTATCGGCGTAAAGAAAAACTAATTCTGAGATATAAAAAATCAAGCAGGACAGCTTTCGGGCTGTCCTGCCTTTTTTGTTTTGGGTTATAAGCCATGCACAGCTCCTCCTACATAAAACACAAAAAAATGGCGAGGTGAAAGACCTCGCCATTGATTTTTTATATTACTTTCTTGCTTCCAGAGCGGAGATAGATTCCATTATCTTTGACATCTTCTCCTCTGCCTTTGCAAGCTTTGCTTTTTCGGCTTCGATAAGCTGTTCAGGGGCTTTTGCAAGGAAGCCCTGATTGCTGAGCTTCTTGCTAAGGAAGTCTATATCCTTCTGTGCGTTCTTTCTGTCCTTATCAAGACGTGCAAGCTCCTTGTCAACGTCTATGATATCAGCAAGCGGAATGAAGAATCTTGCACTGTCTGTAACAGCGGCGGCGCAATCCTTTTCCTCACACTTGTCTGTAATGATGACCTCAGATGCAGAAGCAAGTCTTTCAAAGAACATTACGCCCTGTGAGAATACTTCCGGCTGTGCAGTTTCAATATAAAGCTTTGCCTTTACAGACGGCGGAACGTTCATTTCACCACGGCAGTTTCTTATGCTCTTTATGCCTGCGATTATCTTCTCAAATGTTGCTTCTTCGTCGGCAAATTCAAGCTTTTCGTCATATACAGGATAATCCTGAACCATGATAGCTGTGCCGTCATTTACGAGAGCCTGCCAGATCTCCTCGGTGATATAAGGCATGAATGGGTGGAGCATTTTAAGCATTCCTTTCATTACCCACACGAGAACTGCCTGTGCTGTGGCTTCTGTTTCACCGCCTGCGGCTATTCTTGGCTTTGTAATCTCGATATACCAATCGCAATAGATATCCCAGATAAAGTCATAAAGCTTTGAAACTGCTACGCCAAGCTCGAACTTATCAAGATTATCGTTTACTTCCTTTGCAAGAGTATTGAACTTTGATATTACCCACTTATCCTCAACATTGAGGTTTTCAGGGAGCTTATCAGCCTTGAAATCGTCAGGAAGATTCATCATGATGAATCTTGCGGCGTTCCATATCTTATTGGCAAAGTTTCTTGAGGACTTTACCTTATCCTCGATAAATCTCATATCGTTTCCAGGTGCGTTGCCTGTTGCGAGCATAAATCTCAGGGCATCTGCGCCGTACTGGTCGATGATAACAAGCGGGTCGATACCGTTGCCAAGAGATTTTGACATCTTTCTGCCCTGTGAATCTCTAACAAGACCATGGATAAGAACAGTATCAAAAGGCTTCTGCTTCATGTTCTCCATGCCTGCAACTATCATTCTGGATACCCAGAAAGGAATGATATCATAGCCTGTTACGAGAGTGTTTGTTGGATAGAAATACTCAAGCTCCTCTGTCTTGTCAGGCCAGCCGAGAGTTGAGAACGGCCACAGTGCTGATGAGAACCATGTATCAAGTGTGTCAGGATCCTGACGCATTTCCTTGCCGCACTTAGGGCAACAAGCATGGTCTTCCTTTGTTACCACAGTTTCACCGCAATCGTCGCAATAAAATGCCGGTATCTGATGACCCCACCAAAGCTGACGTGAGATACACCAATCTCTGATATCGTTCATCCAGTTAAGGTAGTTCTTCTCAAATCTTTCAGGAACAAACTTGATAGAGCCGTCCTCAACAGCCTTTATTGCAGGCTTTGCAAGCTCGTCCATTTTAACGAACCACTGGAGGGATACTCTTGGCTCGACTGTTGTTCCGCAGCGATAGCAAGTACCTACATTATGCTCATGGTCTTCAACATAAGCAAGGAAGCCGCCCTTTTCAAGGTCTTCAACTATCTTCTTTCTTGCCTCGTATCTGTCCATACCTGCATACTCAGGATAATCGTCAACTATCTTTGCGTCCTCAGTAAGAACGTTGATAACAGGCAAGTTATGTCTTTTACCGACTTCAAAGTCGTTAGGGTCATGGGCTGGAGTTATTTTTACAACGCCTGTACCAAACTCCATATCAACATAGCTGTCGGCAACAACAGGTATCTCTCTGCCAACAAGCGGCAGTGTGAGTGTCTTGCCTACGATATCCTTATATCTTTCGTCCTTTGGATTTACTGCAACGGCAGTATCGCCCAGGAGCGTTTCAGGACGTGTTGTAGCAAGCTCTACATATCCGCTTCCGTCTGTAAGAGGATATTTCAGATGCCAGAAGTGACCGGCCTGATCTTCATACTCAACCTCTGCGTTTGAGATAGATGTACGGCAATGCGGGCACCAGTTTATTATTCTTTCGCCTCTATAGATAAGTCCCTTATTATAGTAGTTTATGAAAACTTCCTTTACAGCCTTTGAACAGCCCTCGTCCATTGTGAAACGCTCTCTGTCCCAATCGCAGGAAGAGCCGAGCTTTTTGAGCTGCTCAACTATTCTGCCGCCGTATTTCTTTTTCCAATCCCATGCTCTTTCAAGGAAGCCGTCCCTGCCGATATCGTCCTTTGTAAGACCCTCTTTACGCATAGCTTCAACTATCTTTGCTTCTGTTGCGATAGAAGCGTGGTCTGTACCAGGTATCCACTCTGCGGCATATCCGCTCATTCTCTTCCAGCGGATAAGTATATCCTGCAAAGTTTCATCAAGGGCATGACCCATATGGAGCTGTCCTGTGATGTTCGGTGGTGGGATAACTATACAGTATGGCTCTTTCTTGGAATCAGGCTCAGCGTGGAAAAATCCGCCGTCAAGCCAATATTTGTAGATCTTATCTTCTACCTTATTAGGCTCATAAAGCTTTGAAAGCTCTTTTTTCATTATAAAACAATTCCTTTCGCAAATATTTTTTCTATCACAGTATCGTGGCAAGACCAAGAGGCGTTGCCTTTTTGCCGTCAGACTCGTGTCTTAGGCTGTCTGCGAAACGGAACTGTGAATTTCATTTGAAAGCTGAATTTGAGATCACACATTATATTCTTTCCTTTCCGCATGATATGGCATTACTGCACCTATTATAATATTATCTCACTTTTGCACCGAATTGTCAAGGGCTGATGACGGTATGGAACGAAAAAAGCAGAGCAGTTTGAAACTGCTCTGCTGAGAGTGTTGAAAAAGACTTAAACAAGTGGGACGTCGAGGGCACCGTCCCCTACAACTTGCATAAAAACGAATTTACGCTTACAGCTTGAAATGAACGGGCATACCGTTTTTCATTGCTATTTTTACCTCGCCTTGGATAAGTGGCAGGAAGTATCTTACGGCTTCCGGATTTACGTCATTGCCGTCCTCGCTTAACCACTGGGCAGGAAAGAATTTTTCCTTATTTGCAGCATCATGGGCGTCAACGCTGTCAACGGTCACAACATAAGGCACGTCGCTGATACGCTTGAATATCATCATTTTACCTGTTTTCCCTGCAAGAGCCGCTTTTACGCCTGCTGAGCCTATTTCCTCGGCTTCGTCTATATCCGTCTTTGAGCAGATATGAGAAGAACATCTCTGCATAACGTTAAGCTCAATAGAACGGACTTTACAGCCGATATTCTCTTTAACGAGCTGTTCAAGGGTCTTTCCTATGCCAGAGAGATACTCGTGACCGAAATTATCCACAACTCTCGGCTTGTTTTCCTCGCCCTTAAGCTTTACGCCCTCGGAAACTGCGATGATAACGGCTTTGTGCTTTGCCATTTGATTTCTTATGTCCTCCAGGAACTTTTCGGCGGTAAAGTTATTTTCAGGAAGATAGATAAGGTGAGGGGCTATCTCGTCATTTGCTCTGAGTACGCAGGTGGAAGCTGTGAGCCAGCCAGCGTGTCTGCCCATTATCTCAACGATAGTGACGGACTCGATAGAATAAACCGAGCTGTCACGGATTATCTCCTGAACCGTTGCGGCAACATACTTTGCGGCAGAGCCGAAGCCTGGTGTATGGTCTGTTACAGGCAGGTCGTTATCTATAGTCTTTGGTATGCCTATAACTCTTATCTTTGAATTTCTTGCCGCAAGATAATCGGAAAGCTTTGCCACGGTATCCATAGAATCGTTTCCTCCGATATAAAAGAAAGCTTCTATCCTATGCTTTTCAAGGCAGTTCAAGATACGCTCATATGTTTCACCGCCCTCCTCAACATCAGGAAGTTTATAACGGCATGAGCCGAGAACTGTTGACGGGGTCTGTCTTAGAAGCTCCATATCCTCGTTTGTTTTTATAACAAGCTTAAGATCTATGAGCTGGTCGTTTATGATACCCTCGATACCATTGAGCGAGCCGAAAACGGCGTCTATCTGTGGTGTTTTCACAGCCTGTTTGAAAACTCCCACCAATGAAGCGTTGATAGCGCAGGTAGGTCCTCCTGATTGTGCAACGGCAATATTCATTATCATCAATCTCCTTACAGCTTACTGAGAATATTAAAATTCTCATATTTGTTATTATTATAGCATATTATATATACAAATAAAAGGGTTATGAAAATTTATTAACATATTTTTTCCCTTTGTAACAAAACAAGCCTTCAATAAAACGTTATATCTATCCACTTTGATAATTTTCACATCTATTACATAAAAACGCCTCCCGATTTACACCATATTGTTATAAAGTAAATGTAAATCGTAACCGAATTTTAATTGACAGAACAGTTTATATTTTGTATAATTAAAGATATAGACACGAAATGTGTCGAACTCTAGTCAATGAACCGAAAGGAAGAATATAAATAATGCCTGACAACAGAAACAATAAAGGCTACTATCGTCCTGAACAGGATCGCAGACCGCAGGGTCAGAACAAACCTCAGCAGCAGGAAAGCTCCACTTGGCTCACTCCTACTGTAAAGGGAATAATAGCGATACTGCTGACTGTACTTGTGGTAGCCATAGTAATAATGATATTTGCAAAAACTCTTTTTGTGAACACAAACACCACTCCGAAAAAGACCGGTACGATAACTTCTACGGAATACATTCCGCCAAAGACCACCACCACTTCGGAAGAGCCGCAGAAAACATCTAAAAAGTCCAAAAAGGCCACTGAGCCTGACGAAGATCCATATGACGGTGATAAAGATGACAACGGTGACGCTGTTGGTGATATCCAGTGCATAAGTGCAGTTTATCTCCACCCACAGCCTACATCGAGCAGTGAAAATCTTCTCACTATCCCATCGGGTGCGACCTGCAAATACTACCGCAACGAAAACGGCTGGTATTATGTTGAATATAATGGCACAAAGGGCTACGCATGGCAGACATTCTTCTCGACGCCACCACAGTAATGTGTTTTACGATTTCTTAAATAACGCAGAAAGGGGCTGTAAAAAAAGTCCCCAAGAAAAAAGGCTGCGATCTTGCCAAAAAGCAAGACAGCAGTCTTTTTTTGTGGTATAATTAAAGTATCATGAATAACCAACCACAAGAATATTATACACCATATCAATTAAAATTTCCAATAGAAATTGAAAAAATAATTGAAACAACTGACCCGGTATATACATTTTGTGAAGTGATGAATCATATTGACCTGAGTAAATACCTGACGACTGAGGACCGCAGGACAGGCCGTCCAAGATATGAAGAAGAAACTTTGCTGAAAGTAATACTGTTTGCATTTATGGAAAACGGATACGAATCATTGCGAAAAATAGAAAAACTCTGCAAAACCGATATTCGCTTTATGTGGCTGCTGCAGGATAATCCTCCGCCAAGCCACTCGACAATAGGCAATTTTATGAACAATGTCCTAAATAGAAAAATAGATGAGATCTTTGCGGATATCAACAGTTACATTTTTACGGTGGAAAATGTTGACCTCAACCACGTTTACATAGACGGAACAAAGATAGAAGCCAACGCAAACAAATACAGCTGGGTATGGAAAAAGAGCTGTGAGAAAAACCGTCTGAAGGTATTTGCAAGGATAACAGAATTGCTTGGTGAAATGAATGAAAAGATCTCTTCATTCTGCGTAAAATTCGGCATTCGTGAAGAATATGCTATTGAGTATTTAGAGCAAATACAGCAGCAATATGTAAAGCTTTGCGGCTTTGACCCGGAAACTGCAATTCGGGGACGGGGACATCATAAAACAATTGAACAGAGGCATTATGACAAGCTTTCGGAATACATTTCAAGGCTAAAAAAGTATGCAGAACACATAAAGATATGCGGAGATGAACGCAATAGTTATTCCAAGACCGATCATGACGCAACATTTATGCGTATGAAAAAGGACTATATGGGTAACGATCAGCTTCTTCCGGGCTACAATATCCAATTAGGTGTCTGTGATGAATATATCGCAGTATTCGACGTAAAACAATATGCGTCTGATATGGAATGTTTCAAGCCTTTGATAGAAAAGTTCAATCAGACATACGAAAAATATCCTGAATATCCGGTAGCAGACGCAGGATAC